>JAZOSS010000027.1:0-9886 GCA_045657205.1 Eubacteriales bacterium | reverse complement strand
TCGCGAAGCGACTCGGTGAGCATTGAATCTCCCAAAACGTTTTTGGCAAAAATGGTGCTTCCGGCACCCATGAAAGTTATCTTTCCCATTTATACCTCTTTTCTCGGCTGTTATCGATATGAGCCGACACTTAAATACACTATATGTTGATATTTTTATCCAACATCTATAAATTTATTATAAGCAAGGCACGTAAATTTGTCAATCCCTCCTGAAAAAAATGAGCAAAAAAAGATATATTTCTTCAGGGTTTATAATATATATTTAACAAAGCCCAACGGGCAAAAACACGAAAGGACGATTTTACAGATGAAAGGAATACTATCGGTCATAGCGACTGTTGCCGCCGCAGCCATACTTGTTCCCTTAGTTTTAACAAATGCGTACTACAACGGCGAAAATGCCCCCATATCGGGTGATATACTCAGCACGGATAAGCAGAACGAAACGGATTCGGTAATAGATGCCGACTGCGGCGACCGTGTTTGCGAAGTACCCGAAACACCCGAAAACGGTGACGAAATAATTTTTGAATACGACGAGGACGACTCCTTCGCCCTGTCACCCTTGTTCCACCTGCAGGTGCTTGACAGTTATAAAAACGAAACGTCACAGGACACCGAGGACGGTGAAGCTTTCGAAGATGAAAGAGTTCCCGAAGAAGTTGAAAAGCTTCCGAATTTCACAGTATCTTTGTCACCCGGGGCGGAATCGAGCGACGACGAAAAAAATCTCAGGGTGTATATGCACAGAACGAAAACGTACGAAACGATGTCAATGACGGAGTACCTCTACGGTGTCGTTGCGGCTGAAATGCCTTCTTACTTCGACGACGAGGCACTTAAAGCTCAGGCGATAGCGTGCAGAACATACGCACTTTACAAGATGATAAACAACAGCTTCAATTCTTCAAGCCACGGCAAAAACGGTGCACACATATGCACCAACAGCGGTCACTGCCAGGCGTTCATTTCAAGAGAAGAAGCGGAAAGCAAGTGGGGAAAAGCATACGCCGACAAGATATTTGAAGCCGTATGTCCCGCGGTTGATGCAACGAAGGGGCAGGTAATGCTCTATGAGGGCGAGCCGATATTCTCCGCGTTCCACTCTATGTCTTATAAGTTCACGGACGACGTTGAAAACGTCTGGGGCGGTGATTATCCGTATCTTAAATCCGTATCATCACCCGAGGATTCAAGCTTCGACGGTGCGGTAAAGACTGAAACATTTACATCTGCAAAGTTTAAAAAGTACGTATGTGCAGAGTCAAGCAAGGTGTCCCTTTCGGAAGATCCCGCAAATTGGGTAACGAACGTCGTACTCAATAAAAGCGGAAGAGTCAACAGCCTTACGATAGGCGGTGTTGAATTTACAGGTCGTGAGATACAGGCGGTATTCAGCCTCGCGGCGGCAAATTATTCGATAAAATACGATGCTGAAAACGATGAATTCGTATTTACCGTAAGAGGACGCGGCCACGGTATCGGAATGAGCCAGTACGGAGCAAACCTTCTTGCAAAGGACGGTTACACGTACGCCGAGATACTTTGCCACTACTATACGGACGTTACGATAGGAAGCTATAAAATAGGCTGATGATACTGAAAATATTAACTCTGGGGGACGTGGTCGGCACGTCCTCTGTTGATAAGATAAAAAATTCCCTGTGGGGAATAAGAAAAGCAGAAAAGATAGATTTCACCGTCATAAACGGAGAAAATGCAGCCGACGGCGGAATGGATATTAAAAGCACGGAAACGCTGATAAAATACGGTGCAGACGTCGTAACGGCGGGAAACCACACGTTCAAAAGACGTGAGATAAGGGAGTATCTTGACGATAATCCGTACGTGATACGCCCGGGGAATTTTCCCGATGAAGTAAGCGGGGTCGGCTGTACGCTCGTAAAGGCGGACGGGGTGCGGTATTTCGTTATGAACGTTATGGGGAACGTGTTTATGGAGCCGCTTGCGTGTCCGTTCAGAACGGTCGAAAAGATGCTTAAAAATGCACCCGAGCACGACGTAAGTATACTTGATATCCACGCTGAATCGACGAGTGAAAAGATCGCAATGGCGCACTATTTCGACGGAAAGGTGAATATCATCTTCGGTACGCACACGCACGTGCAGACAGCCGATATAAGAATAATGCCCGAAGGAAGCGGATATATAACCGACCTCGGTATGTGCGGACCTGAAAACTCCGTGCTCGGAATAAAAAAAGAGAAAATAATCGAGAAATTTTTGACTCATATGCCCGTAAAATTTGACGTTTCCGAAAACGAAGTAAAGCTCCACGGGGCAATATTTGAGTACGATACGGACAAAAAAAGAACCACCTCTGCAAAGCTTTTTGAATATTGATAAAATCGGATCTTTGTGTACGCAAAGATCCGATTTTTTATTCCTCATTTTGACTCTCTGAATTAATACCAGGATAATGCCCAGTGCAGAAAACATCTGCGCCTGATTAAAAGCCTTCTCCGGTAGGAGAAGTGGGACCGGGCAGATTGTCAAGTCAAGTGCAACAGAGAAAGCCCGAGTCTGTTTTTTATTTAATTGAAGATCATTTTCCGGCTTTGTGCTGTGCGGCTGTGAGTGTGTTTTCAAGCAGCATTACTCTCGTCATAGGTCCGACACCGCCCGGTACGGGTGTTATTGCGGAAGCCTTTTCAAAACAGCTTGCGTAGTCAACGTCGCCTGTGAGCTTGCCCTCTTTATTCTTATTCATACCGACGTCGATGACGACAGCACCTTCTTTTATCATATCGCCCGTGATGAAATCAGCCTTACCGACGGCGCAAACGAGTATATCCGCTTCACGCGTTACCTCGGCAAGATTCTTTGTACGCGAGTGAGCGATCGTTACCGTTCCGTTTGCGTGCAAAAGAAGCAGTCCCATAGGTTTTCCGACAATATTGCTTCTGCCGACGACAACGCAGTTTTTGCCCTCAACTTCGATATTATAACGCTTCAAAAGCTCCATAACTCCTGCAGGCGTGCAGGGCAAAAAGCTGTGTGTTCCGACTGTTATCTTACCGACGTTTACGTAGCTGAACGCGTCAACGTCCTTGTCGGGGTCTATTGCCGCTATTACTATTTCCGAATCGAGGTGCTTGGGCAAAGGAAGCTGAACGAGTATACCGTGCATATCGTCTCTTTTGTTGAGCGTATCAATAAGACTCAAAAGCTCTTCTTCGGTCGTATTTTCGGGAAGCGCTATGACCTCGGAATTAAATCCGACCTCGTCGCAGTCCTTTTTTTTGTTTCTTACGTAGACCTGCGAGGCGGGATCTTCACCGACGATGATTACGGCAAGTCCCGGCAAAAAGCCGTTTTCTTCCTTGAATTTCAGCGTTCTTTCTCTTATTTCACCTCTCATATCCGAGGACGTTTTTTTACCGTCAATTATCAGTGCCATCTTCTGTTTTCTCCGTTTCTTCTGTTTCTTCTGTTTCTTCGTTTATTTCTTCATCTTCTTCAGAGTCTTCTGTGTTTTCGTCAGCTTCGGAAAGCTCTTCTTTTTCTTCGTACGCGTTTAAAGCGTCAGTCATTATCCATTTGCCGTTCGGTGTTTTCGTGTAAAGCGTCGTAACACCTGCTCCGTGCGCCTTAATTCTGCCGTAGGTGATGAAAAATATGCTTAAAACGATGCAAATGAGAGCCACAAGCTGGGAAACCTTTATGCCCGTTGAGCCGAGATAAAGCGAATCCGTTCTCAAAGCTTCAATAAATATTCTGCCGATACCGTACCAGCCGAGGTAGGCAAACACAATTTCACCGTCAAATTTCTTCTTTTTATAGAAAATATTGATGAGGATAAATCCTAAAATATTCCACAGCGACTCATACAAGAACGTAGGGTGAACGTAACCGAACGGATCTATTTTAAGTCCGGGATTTTCTTTCATAAGCGATGATCTGTGAAAGGTAAGGTATTCTACCGTTCCCTGAAGTCTTACCCCGTCGAGCTTTTCATAAACGGTCGAGCGCATACCCCAGGGCAGTGTCGTATTACAGCCGAATGCTTCCTGGTTCATATAGTTGCCCCATCTGCCTATTGCCTGTCCTATCATTGCCGCAGGTGCCGCACAGTCGAGAATTCTGAGTGGCTTCTGCTTTTTGACGAGTGCCGTTACGACGATAGCGGCTATCGCTCCGATAATACCGCCGTATATGGCAAGTCCGCCGTTCCAGACGGCGATAATATCCTTAAAGCTCTTGTACGTGTCAAGATTTGCAAGCACGTAGTAAAGCCTTGCGCCGATTATGCCGAAAACTATCGTAAATATCGAATAATCGTACATATCGTCAGCCTTTATTCCGCTTTGCTTTGCGCGGAAGAATGCGTATATTACCCCGAGAATGATACCGACTGTTATTATCAAGCCGTACCAGTACACGTCCTTGCCGAATACCGTAAAGGCAACGGGGGAAAAACGCATCGCAAAATCAAACATTTTAAATTCAACCTGATACATTATTCCTTCTCACTTTCATCATTATTTATCGGGTCTATAATTGACAGCGTGTAGGACTCGGGCGTGAACAGCTCACAGAACACTTCAAACGCGTATTCCTTTGTCAACTCCGCTGTTATTTCGGGTATTAAGAAAAGCAGCTCGCCTATATCCGACATATCCTCGCATACACGGATGCTGTTTTCAAGATCACGCACCGCACCTGCGTAAACGACACGGCGGGACGTTTCAAATTCTTCACTGTCAAAACCCTTTTGCTTTACTTCCTCTATATACTCGCACAGAGCCTCGTGCGCTTTGCGCGGATGCTGTGTTTCGCCGCGGAATGAGAAAAACGCATATGCAGAACACGATTCGTATTCTGCAAAAAACGTCTTGTTTATTATCATTTTGTCGTAAAGAGATGAGTATATCTCGCTTGACGGGCCGAACAGCATATTTGAAAAAACAGCCACGGCGCATATCCTTTTCTGACGTTCGAGATCGTCCGAAACGGGCAGATCCTTTATACCGAAGCTGAAAAGAGAACGTGACACCTGCATTTTCTTTTCGACAAGCTTTTCGCACGACGATTTATCTTCATCGGGATATACCGTTTTCGGTACGGTTCCGTTTCTGCCTTTGAGGCTTTGGCACATCTTCAGTATCTTTTCTTTATCGACGTTTCCGGAAATGCACAGCGTCATATTTGAAAGACTGTAAAAGCTTTCGTATATCGAATACAGCATTTCGTCGGTTGCTTCGCTTACTGACTCGGCATCACCCGCGATATCGACCGTCAGGGGATTATCTTTTTTGTAAAGTCCCTTCATCATACCGAACATACACTGCCAGTCGGGTGCGTCGTCGTACATCGTTATTTCTTCGATTATTATGCCCTTTTCCTTTTCGACCGACTCCTTTGTGAAGTGCGGAGAGGTGACAAAGGAAAGCAAAATATCAAGGGATTTATAAAATTCATCCGTGCAGGAGAAAACGTAGCACGTTTTTGTGAAAGAGGTGTAGGCGTTTGCATCCGCGCCCGTCTTTGCAAAAAGCTCAAAGGCGTCGCCGCCGTCTTCCGTTTCAAACAGCTTATGCTCAAGAAAATGAGCCATTCCGTCGGGTATCTTCACGATTTTTCCGTCTTTTTCAAAAACGCTGTCAGCCGAACCGAAGTTCGTGTAAAATACCGCGTGATACGTCGTCGTTTCGTTCGGTGCTATGTACAGCGTAAGACCGTTTTCAAGCTTCGTTTTATAGCATACGTCGCCCGTTATCTTGCACAGGGTTTTCTGAAAATCACTCATCTTCATCCTCCTGAACACCCTTGCCGTACATAAAATATACGGTGTCGGGGATGATATTGCGGCAGCAGTTTACAACGTCATTTTCCGTTACGCTTTCTATTCTTGCGGCTTCTTCTTCGGGCGTTAATATCTTACCGTTTACGGCACCTTTAAAAAGGAGTGAGGAAAGAGCCTCGGGGGAATCCTTAACGGAAAGCACCTGGCTTATAAGCCCCTTTTTTGCGTTTTCAAGCTCTTCTTTCGTAAACTGTCCCTTTTTCATACAGTCAAGCTGATGCAGTATTTCGTTATACGCACGGTCCTTGTTTTCCGCTTTTATGCCCGTTTTAACGGTCATTATTCCCGTTTTGTGGTTTCTTGACGACGAGCAGTAGTAGCAAAGCGACTGCTTTTCGCGTACGTTGCAGAACAGCTTGCTCATAGGTGACATTCCGTACATCTCATCAAATACAGCCTTTGCGTACGTCGTTTCATCGTTTGATATTTCATCACGGAAGCCGATGACGAGCCTTGCCTGCTTTACATCGTGTTCTTCTTCAAAATACCGTATTTTTTCGGGGAATTTCACGGTTTTTTCGGTGTTTAAGGAAAGTCTTTCGCAACTTTTTATGCTGTCGGATATACGCTTTGCAAACTCCTCGGCAAAGCCTTCATCTTCACCCACGTACGTTATTATAACGGGGGAGGTCTTTATCATATTTTCGTAAGCTTTGTAAAGAAGCTCACCGTTTAATTTTTCGTAAGGCTCCGTTTCTATTGAATAAAGAAATGAAGTGTCCTCGCCCTCGCACATAAGCTGTAAGCATCTGTTTGATGAGTATGCGTCTTTATTGTTTATGACGGCTCCCAGAGCCTGACACTTGTTTTCTTTTTCTCTTTCGGTGTATTCTTCCGAAAACGAGCCGTTTTCAACGAGTCCGTCGAGCATTATTTTGTAAAGCATCTCTGCCGTCAAGCCCGATATGTCACAGCTTTCGTATGCTAAATCGTTTTTTAAATACGATGACGAAAAGCAGACCGAAATATATTCACCGTACGAATGAAGATAAATACCGGCTGATGCATTAAACAAATGATCAAGCTGTTTTCTTATAAGCCTCTGTGTCGGATATTCACGGCAGCCCTTCGACATTACGTTCGGCAAAAGCACCTGGGCAAACGGAGAATCCTTAAGAGGGACGAGAAAATTCACGTTGAGATTTTCCGTTTTGAATTTATCCGTTATTATGTAACACAGCGAAATATTCGGTGATATTTCTTTTTTTCCGTATTTCATACAGTTCCTTTATCAAATAATTTCAAAAATTCTGTTTTGGAGGCGGAAAGATCACGGCAATCGTTGAAATTACGTCTGTAAACTTCAATGATATAGTCGCCGTCATAGTTTACGGAGTCAAGCTTTTTTACAAGTCCTTTAAGATCGCACGAGCCTTTACACGGTAAAGCACAGTCGTCTCCGTTCCAGTCGTTCAAATGAACGTGGCGGACGTTACTGCCCATGGCATCGAGCATATCGAAAGGATCAAACCCGCCGCGGCAAGCCTGTTTTACGTCAAACGTGAACTGTATATCGGGCAAAAGCTTGCGAAGGGCGCGGATATTTTCGGGTGAGCCGATATGGGAGGTCGATACGTTTTCCTGAGCCACTCTTATGCCGAACGGCTTTGAGGCTTCGTCAAGTCTTGAAAATATTTCTGCGTATCTTTCGACACCGACAAACGGGGCGCGTCTGTTATCCCCGTGGAAAATGACGTATTTTGCACCGAGGGCGGCGGCACATTCAAAATAGTTTTTGTAGTATTCTATCGCATCGTCGATGCGCTTGTCGTATCCTGCAAAAAATAAAATATACTCATACCCCGAGGTAAACGGGTGTATGGAGGTTATCCTTATATTTCTGTCCGTCGTAGTCTTTTTTATATCCGTCAGATATTCACCCATAAGCTCGCTGTGGGTGTTTGCAAATATTTCAGCTATACCAAAACCGCAATCGGCACAGATGTTTAACGATTCTATCGTGTCAAAGGGGAAAAAGCACGCACTTGATACACCGATATTCATACCGCTTTACCTTTCCAAAAATTGTGCTTTGACATTTCACAGCACATACCTTATAATATTATATGTAAAAAACACTTTTATTTAAAGTAACAAAATATGAATTTTTCACATTTTGCACACGATACGCAACCAAAGGAGGCAGTTTATGAAAAAAATAAAGTTTTATCCCGATAAAAGAGCGATGAAAATATTTAAAATATGTGCATTTATCATCATCGCAGGTATTTTGTCCTGCCTTATAGTGTACATAAACGCACCGACACCGAGGAATGCACAGGTCTGTAAGCAGGCACTTTTCGGATGCGCTTTCGGGTTTGATATAGCTTTCGGCGCACTGCTTTATATGGATTACCTCTTTAAAAGAAAAAAATAGTCCTGCCCGGCTCTCGTTTCCCTTCATTTCTTATTTTTCATCTCTATTCCCGTTATTTCTTTTCCGAGGCAGGCGATGGGCGGGAAAAGGAGCAGTCCCGTGACGCCGAAAAGGCTGTATCCGAGGTACATTGAAAACAACGACAAAAGCGGGTGAAGTCCCGCTTTTTTGCCGAGTATTGCAGGCTCTGCAAACCTTCTTACTCCGTTTATCACGACGAACATAATGCAAAGCCCCAAAGCTCTCGTGACGTTTCCCTGTGCAAAGGCAAACAACGCCCAGGGCAGTAAAACGCATCCAACTCCCAAAACGGGCAAAATATCGACTGCCGCCGTCAGTGCCGCTATCAAAAGCGCATAGTTCACCTTTAGGATAAAGAACCCCAAAAGAAGCTCCCCGAACGTCAGAAGCATTATGATAAAATACCCTTTCAAAAAGCTGCAGACTGTTTCTATCGTCTTTTTCTTGACCGCCGATATACCGAAATACGTTGAATTATTGAGCTTTTTTTTGCAAAATTCCTTTATTTCATCGTAATCGGAAAGAAAATAGACAGCGGAAAAGACGAACGCCGTGAAAAAGAACAGAAGTTTTGGGAAAAATTCAGCAACGGAGCTTATCATCGACGGCGTTTTTTCTGCAAGAAAATCACCGAAAGCTGTTATTATATCGACACCGACCGACTCGGCATAGTTCATTATTTCAGGCAGTATCGGCACGTTGTAAATGATATCCCCGATAAATCCGTTTGAAAAATTTTCAACGAACGACTGTGCCTGATAATAAAGCTTTACCGAAAGTATATATATCAAAAAGACGATAAACGCACCGCACACACTTACAAGAAGCGATGCACAAAGCCTGCACGACAGCTTCGTTCTGAATCTTATCAGCCTGAATGCAGGTCGGAGTGCAAAGGACAAAAGCAAGCCGAGTGCAAACGGCGCTGTCGGAAAAAGCAGATATTTAAAGAAAATGAAAACGCCGAGGACGGCAATGGCGGAATAAAGCAACACAGTCAGAAGTCTTGCGGGATTTTTTTCGGGAATATTCATACGCACCTTCAAAATTTAAATTATTATTCATCATTAAACCCTCGATCGGGTATATAATTAACGTACAAATGAAAAAAGGACGACGGTTATGACAGGAAAACACGAAAAAATAAAAAACGCATTGCCCGACGGGGCGGATGCAATACTGCTCACCTCATACGTGAGCCAATACTACGCCTGCGGGTTTGATTTTGAAGACGGCTACGTTCTCGTCACAAAGGATAAAACGTATCTTTTGTGTGATTTCAGATACACCGAGGCGGCAAAAAAAGAAGTAAAAGATGCCGAAATATGCGAAAGAGGAGAGCTTTTGCCCCTCCTTTCCGACCTTGGTATAAAAAAGCTTATGTTTGAGGAGGATACCCTCAGCGTCGGAAGTCTTGAAAGCTTGAAAACAAAATATCATTTTGTGGAATTTATTTCGTCAGAAGGGCTTGTATCATCACTCCGTCAGTTCAAGGATGACGACGAGATAGAATACACGATCAAGGCACAGCGCATAGCGGAAAAAGCGTTCGAGCGCATTTTGTCCTTCATAAAGGAAGGCGTTACGGAAAAAGAGCTTGCCTTGGAGCTTGAATTCTTTATGCGTAAAAACGGAGCCGATGCAGAAGCCTTCAAAACT
>JAZOSS010000026.1:0-11002 GCA_045657205.1 Eubacteriales bacterium | reverse complement strand
ATCGGCTTATTCCTTGCGTGTACCTTCAATATTTCTTCTCTGCCCTTTATATCGGGATAATGAACCGTTACCTGTCTGTCAAATCTGCCCGGACGGAGAAGCGCGGGGTCGAGTATATCGGGGCGGTTTGTAGCCGCCATAACTATAACGCCCTCGTGCGTTCCGAAGCCGTCCATTTCGACGAGCAACTGGTTGAGCGTCTGTTCTCTTTCATCGTGTCCGCCGCCGAGACCTGCGCCTCTGTGTCGTCCGACAGCGTCTATTTCATCAATAAATATGATACTCGCGGGATTTTTACGTGCCGTTTCAAAGAGATCTCTCACACGGGAAGCACCGACACCGACGTACATTTCAACGAAATCCGAACCCGATATTGAATAGAAAGGAACGCCTGCCTCGCCTGCAACTGCCTTCGCTAAAAGCGTTTTACCCGTTCCGGGAGGGCCTACGAGAAGCACGCCGCGCGGTATTCTTGCACCGAGCTTCGTATACTTTGCAGGATCTTTGAGATATTCAACCACCTCGCGAAGCTCTTCTTTTTCTTCGTCAGCACCTGCAACGTCGGTAAAGAAAACACGTTTCTTTTCATCTGCACCGAACTTCACGCGGGCTTTGCTGAAGGAGTTCATTTTACCTCCCTTGCCCGTCATCTGATTCGTGAAGTATATCCACAATCCGACCATAACTACTATAAGAACAAGATATGGTACGAAGGATACCCACCATGGCCACGTTGTAGGCGGCTCGTATTCATATTTTACTATAATGCCCGAAGCTCTCTGCTGTTCGATCGTTTCGGCAAGATCCGTATAAAAGATGGATATATCACGCAAAGAATACGTATACATCTTATCATCCTGCGTCTGTAATGTAAGGAGGTTTGCTTCATCAATAGCAAAAGCTTTGACTTTCTCCTCTTTAAACATAGCAACAACTTCGCTGTATGCTTCCAATTCTTCTCCGGAGCCGAGATTGCCAATGACTGTCGAAACAAGTACAAACAGACCGATGATCAAAACGGCATAAAAGATAAATACCTTATAATTTGACTTCATATTTTCTCCACATCAACTGTATATTTCAGGTTTAAGAACACCTACGTACGGAAGCGTTCTGTATTTTTCATTATAATCAAGCCCGTAACCGACAACGAATTCATCGGGAATTATCATTCCCGTATATTCGGGTTCAAGCTCTGTAACACGTCTGTCGGGTTTATCGAGCAACGTGCAGGTATGTACACTCTTTGCACCTCTGAAGCGCAGATATTCACACAGATAAGAAAGTGTTTTTCCGCTGTCTATTATATCTTCTACGATAAGTACATCGCTGTCTTTGAGCTTTGCATGGTCAATATCAAGCAAAATCCTTATATTTCCCGAGGACTCTGTTGATGCCCCATACGAAGATACCTTCATAAAATCTATTTCCGCAGGTACCGTTATTTTTCTTAAAAGATCACCGAAAAACACGACAGAACCTTTTAAAATGCAAAGCATAAGAAGATTTTTGTCCTTATAATCCTCATCTATTCGTTTTGCGATTTTTTCTACTATTTCTTCTATCTCTTTTTCGGATACAAGTACCCGTTGTACGTCATCGCCGTAACTCTTCATTAAATATCACTTTGATATAAAACAACAGCTTTACTCTCTGCACATCTTCCGTCAAGCCCGTCCTTCGGAGGAAATCCCGGCAGACAAACTATTCCGTCATCATCGCACAGCACAGGGTAATTCTTTTTAAGCTGTGCGGGAATATTTTTATCTGCAAGCATTTTTTTCGGAGTCCGTGTCATATTGCCGTATCTATATCTGTCTCCTTCCGTTCTGTTTCGTATAAAAATGTTACCATTAAGTTTATCACGATTAATGATTGTACTCTTTAAGGTTTTGTAAATATTTTCCCTTTTATACCCTTCGTCAAAAAAAAGATACAAAGTAAACCCAAGATCGGGAAATTTATTCACACCTTCTTGCAAATTATACCTGTACGGCTCGCATTTCAAGCGTTTTGAAAATGTAATAACGTCTTTATCCGCTACCGCAAGCACGTCTGATGATATATCAAAACTTTGTCCGTTTTCCGCTTTTTTTGCAAAATCACAGAGCAACGCGGTCATTTTATAGCTTACGCTCACACCGCACAGTTTTGATATAACGTCGTTTCTCAAAGCAGGCTCAAGAGATAAAAAAGCAAGCTTGTCAACTGATGAACCGTTTGTATTTTTCTTTATAAATTCATCTGCACGGTCCGAAATATACCGTTCGGTATGTGAAAGTATATCGGTACAATTCGATATATTTTCAATAAATGCAGGATTGATGCGGGAAAGCCTCGGGATTATCTCGTGACGTATATAGTTTCTCGTGTAATCGGTACTTTCATTGGTTGAATCCGTCACGTAAGAAAGTCCGTTTCCTTCAAGATAAGCATATATTTCCGATTTATCCGCTTTGATTATCGGACGGATTATAAGACATCCGTTTTCCTCTCTGTACTTCGGTATACCGCAAAGTCCTTTAATTCCCGTCCCTCTGCACAAATTGAACAAAAGTGCCTCGACGCTGTCCTGCGCGTTGTGTGCCGTGGCGATAATTCTCGTATCATTTTGCTTTGCACATTCAAAAAAGGCTTCGTATCTGTACTTTCTTGCACATTCTTCAAGTCCCGTTTTTTCATCTTTTGCAAGACTCGGTATATTGAGATGAACACACTGAAATCGGACACCGAGTTTTTGGCACAAGCTTTTACAAAATTCCTCGTCACGCCGTGCTTCATCTCCGCGTATTCCGTGGTTTACGTGAAGCGCCGTCACACGGTGTGCACCGACTGCACAGACAAGGCTGTGAAGCATCGCCGTTGAATCCGATCCTCCCGAAAAGCCGACCACGATACGGTCATCATCCTTTACGCCGCATTCTTCAAGCTGTTTTTTTACAAGCTGTATCAAACTCACGGTTCTTCTCCGTAACGGTCTTCGATACTTGAAAACTTCGTATATTCACCGTTCCATATCATATCGACCTTGCCCGTTGAGCCGTGACGGTTCTTTGCGATAACGACCTGCGCCAAATTCGTTTTTTCCGAATCCTCTTTGTAGTATTCCGGACGGTACAAGAACATTACGATGTCGGCATCCTGCTCTATTGCACCCGAGTCACGAAGGTCCGAAAGCATAGGCGTTTTATCGTTTCTCGACTCAGAAGCACGGGAAAGCTGTGCACAGCATATAACAGGCACTGCCAATTCCTTTGCCATTATTTTAAGACCTCTTGAGATATCGCCTATTTCAAGAACTCTGTTATCCGTATGCTTATCACTTTGCATAAGCTGCAAATAGTCGATAACGACAAGTCCGAGATTTTTCATACGTCTTAACTTGGCTTTCATTCCCGTAACGGTTATATTCGTCGTATCATCGATATATATGTTTGTTTGAGAAAGCTTTGATGCCGCCGTAGATATTTTCGTCCAATCCTCTTCGCTCAAAGTTCCCGAACGCAGATTGTAGCTGTTTACGAGTGCTTCACTCGATATCATTCTTGATACAAGCTGTTCGTCGGGCATTTCAAGAGAAAAAATACAGACCGTTTTATTCGTTTTTATAGCTACGTTCGTCGCTATATTGAGTGCAAAACTCGTTTTACCCATACCGGGACGTGCGCCGACAAGCACAAGATCTCCCTTACCAAGACCGACGAGGACGTTGTCAAGTCCTTCAAACTGTGTGGGAGTTCCGAGTGCTTCTGCTCTGTTCGTCTGCAGCTGATTGAGTCTGTCGTACGTACGCACGAGTGCATCCTTGATATGTGTAAAGCCCTTGCTTTCGTTGACGTCGGATATTTCAAATATCTTCTGTTCTGCCATATCTAGGATATGTTCCACTTTATCCGTTTCGGTATAAGCCGCTTCGGCTATCTCATCCGTTGCCGCTATGAGCTTACGCAAAAGGCTTTTGTTTTTAACTATCTGTGCATAGTCCTTCGCGTTTGAAGCAGACGGAACTATCTGCACGAGATTTCTTATATACTGCGTTCCGTCCTTTTCGCTGTACACACCGCGCTTAACGAGCGTGTCAAGCAGTGTTATTACGTCTATCGGCTTATCCTGCTGAAGAAATATCTCCTGCATTGCATCGAATATTTCAGCGTGGTCGGACATATAGAAGTCTTCGCCCTTGACAATGGTGACTATCTCCTTGAAAACCTCCGGATCAATAAGGACCGAACCGAGTACTGCCTGCTCCGCTTCAACGGAAAAGGGCAGTCTTCTTGTGAGCTGTTCTGCCATTTTGTTTTATCTCCACATATATTTAAATGCGTTTGCTGTGCAAACAAAAATGGAATGGGACCGATGTTATTTCTGTTCTGTAACCACTACTGTAAGTTTACCGGATATTTCGGTATAAAGCTTACATTCAACGTGGTATGTTCCGAAAGATTTTATCGTTTCGGAAAGATTCATTTTGCGTTTATCAACGGAAATTCCGTGCTGTTTTTCAAGTGCTTCGGAAATATCCTTCGTTGTTACAGAGCCGTAAAATCTTCCGTCAGCTCCCGCTTTTGCAAATATTTTGACTGTAGTTGCCGAAAGCTTTTCGGCACATTCCTTCGCCGCCGCCTTCTCAACTTCTATTTTATGCAAACGTGCCGCTTCCTTATTTTTGAGGTCGTTCATAACCTGTGCGCCTGCCTCCGTGGCAAGCTTTTTCGGGAACAGAAAATTACGTGCATATCCGTCCGACACGTTTATCAAGTCACCTTCTTTTCCCTGACCGGGTACGTTTTTAAGCAAAATTACTTTCATATCTATTTTCCTTTCAAGCTGTTATCTCATCAATTTTCTTTATCTTCTTTGCTTTGTTCCAGATATTCATCAAGCACGGCTTTAAGTCTTACCACCGCTTCTTCAAGGCTTACACCTTGTATCTGTGCGCCCGCGCTGTCGAAATGTCCGCCGCCGCCAAACTTTTCCATCATTTTTGATACATTTATCTTGCCTGTACTTCTTGCCGAAATATTCACCGCTTCATTTATTTTACAGAACGTAAACGATGCTTCGATACCCGATATTTCAAGCAGGCTGTCAGCAACTCTTGCCGCTGTTATCTTATCATCCATAACGGATTCGCCTTTTTTTACGGCTATTGCAAATATGCCTTCATAAAGCTTCGTATCACGTCTGAACTTCATTTCAGCATTGAAATCGTCCTGATTCGTTTCAAAAAACTTTGCAACGACAGCCTGGTCAGCTCCCTGTCGTCTTAAATATTGAGCCGCACCGTACGTTCTTACACTGCACGAGCGTGAGAACTGTTTTGTATCAAGCGTGATTCCCGCAAGCATAAGGTTCGCCTCGGGCTTTTGCATAATGCCTTGCGGCAAAAGCTCCTCAAGTATTTCCGCAACCATTTCACAAGTAGATGATGCTGCGGGAGATATATACATAAGCTTTGCTTCAAACTTATTTTCCGGTGCTTTTCTGTGGTGATCCACAAACACAATATTTTCCGTACAATCAGTAAGTGCAGGAGCTTCAAACAAAGCGGGATTGTTTACGTCAGCGATTATGAGAAGTGTGGACGGAGTCATAATATCCTGAGCTTCAGCTTTATTTACAAACACTCTGTCGTATTCCGGCATCTTTGATGCTTCTTTCAGACACACACTCAGATTTTTGTCATTGACAGCACTGTCGTCTCCGCTTTTCGGTACGTTTGCCACCACGTTTACGCGTTTGTTAAGGTGCAACGCTATCTTTGCTATTCCGACACAGGCACCGAATGCATCGTAGTCTATCGCTCTATGCGCCATAATAACCACGTTTTCGGATTCTTTTATAAGCCTTTCCAGCACCAAAGCGTACATTCTTGCACGTACACGCGATGCGTTTATTGCCGACTTTGTGTTACCGCCGTAATAATATACCTGCTCATCGTTTTTGAATACTATCTGGTCGCCGCCTCTTTGCAATGCGGTTTCAAGCGCACTTGCCGCCGCCGAGGCTTTTTCTTCCATCGTTCCCTCAACGTCCGCAACACCGCCGGATGCAGTGACAGTAATATCACTTCCCGGTATCTGTATCTGACGTATCTTATCGAGTATCTTGAAACCTTCTTCACGGAGCTTTTCAAGATGCTTTCCGTCAAGAACGACCATGTATTTATCACTTTCATACTCGCATATAAATGCGCCCATTTCAGATGCCCATTCGTACATTATGCTTTGCGCCTGTGCTGAAACGGTACGTGCAACATCATGCAATGATATTACCGACGAATCAAGGTTATCAAGGATTATATATGCAATTACCGTTCTTTTGTCTTCATAATCCGAGCGAAGTGCATTAAGCTCATCGGAAGAATCAAATGTTACTACAAATTTCGTAATTCCTTCTACCGTGATCTTAAAGGAATGTACATTGTAATGTGATCCGCCGACAGTAAGATATATACCTTCTCTGCCCGCCGAATAAATATCGGTAAGCTTCAGCGCATCATCTACTTCGCTGAGTTTTTTTCCGGTTACGTAAGATGACGGGCAAAGACCTGCAATAAATGCTCGATTCACCCATTCTATCCTTGTTTCATCATTGAGAACCGCAACAGCGCAGTGATATTTCGTTATAAAAGCCCGGAACAGATTTCCCTGTATCTCACCCTCTCCGACATCGTTCTTTTTTGCCATCGCACGTTTTATCAGAATGATTCCGATAAACACGATTACAAGATAAAGTAACATACTGATGAGTGAAATATGCCACTCCGGCATGCCGTTTAAATACGCAAGCACCGTAAATAAAAAAATGAATACCGCCGTACATACAGCAGTATAGATATACGGCAAATAACCGTATAGCGTTTTTTTATTGAATTTCATTTGCCGTCCTCCTTCCGATGTGTTGCTGATTATTTAATTATATTATATTATGTTTCTGTATATGCGACAATTATGAAACATTTATGTAAATTATTCTCAGAACATCATCCGCGAAATATATTCGTCAGAAAATCCGCTGCATTCAGCAAGTTCAAGATAACGAATTTTTTCGGCATAACTGCACATTTCTTTAAATATATTTGCATCACGTGACACCTCGCACGCACCGTAAAGTGAGCAGTTACCGAGTATAATACACGGTTTCGAAGGCAAAAGTCCTATATTTTTTGCCGCATCTGTATCAAGATGGCTGCCGAATCCGCCTGCAATATACACACTTTCAATATCATCCTCGCATATACCTACGTGAGCGCACAAAAGCACGATACCTGCACGTACAGCCGCTTTTGCGTTTTGAATCATACGCACATCCGAACGAGTGATATACACATCATCCGAAAGATAAAACCGATCGTTTTCAAGCAATCCCATGTCGGATATTTTTCCAAGTTCAAACAATGAAGAAATGATACTTACGATACCCGAACCGCATATTCCCTTCATTTTCTCATTCCCGATAACAGAATATACAAGCTCTCCGTTTTCGGCACGCGCACCGCTTACAGCACCTGCCACAGCCTGCATACCGCAGGATATCCCCGCACCTTCAAAGCAAGGACCTGCCGCTGTTGCACACGCTGCGGCTGTCCCATTATGCAAAAGGACCATTTCCCCGTTTGTGCCTATGTCAATATACAACGCAGTCTTTTCCTTTATGAAGCCTTTATTCCGTGCATAGTAAAGTCCCGATACGACGTCACCGCCGACAAAACCGCTGACACACGGCATATAATATGTATTTTCGCACACGTTGCCGAAAAGCGTCGGGCTTTTATACGGTGATATACCGAGAGGTGACGGGTCTATTCCCACATATATCAACTGCATCGCGGTATTACCCGATATCACCGTTATACGAGGGTCAGGAGCAAGTCTTGCAAGCTCGTTTTTAACAAGTCTTTGCATATCTTCAAGATGCTCACCCGATGCTGTTATTCGTGAAATAACGTCAGCGCCGTAGACGGATTGCGGATTGTTGAACGATATCTCCTCACCGCCGTAAACGCACGATATCCCCGTAGTTCCGAGATCAACACAAAGAACACCTTCGGGCACGGAAATAGCAGTTTTTTTACGTACTGCCGCACTCTTTTTTTCACCGTATACGGTAACGTCGCCCAAAATACACGCACGGCACGCGAGTCTGTAACCTTTTTCAAGGTCTTCGCCGAGGATGTTTTTTTCTTCATCGTCAGGTGATGAAAGTGCACCCGAACACAAAACACGGCACTTGCCGCATTTGCCGTTGCCGCCGCACACAACCGTTACGTCCGCCCCCATACTTCGCAGAGCATCTGACAAAAGCACACCTTCCGATACGTCAGAAACGCACCTCACATCCGATATATACGTTAATTTCACTTACACACCGCCCGTTATCATATAAAGCGCACCGCCGACGATGCCCGAAAGCATTATTATCGTTATCGGTGATGACAGCTTCTTCACTTTTTTCATAAGGATGAACGCAGCGGCACATATTGCTATAGCGATAAAGTCAGCGTTTTTAAGTTCGAGCGTAAAAAGCTCCTCACCAAAAAAAGCGACGGTTATTATTGAAAGTGCCGCCGATGCAATAAGTCCGACGGAAGCAGGACGGAGTCCTGTCAATATTCCGCTCATAACATCTGATTTACGATACTTTTTATATATTATCGCAAGTACGGTAACAATGATACACGCAGGTGCAACAAAGCCGAGCGTTGCACAGATACCGCCCAAAATTCCTTCAAGACGCATACCGACAAACGTGGCGGCATTGATACCGATAGGACCGGGTGTCATTTGCGATATAGTGATAACATCAGTAAACTGCTCCATAGTGAGCCATGGATTATCGCTCGTCACCTTTTCGGCAATTATGGGAAGTGCGGCATATCCGCCGCCAAAGCTGAGTATACCTACCTGAAAAAAGACCCAGAAAAGTTTTAAAAATATCATTTTCCTGCCTTCTTTCTTCTTGACGACACTATAAGTCCGAATATGCACGCAACTGCAAGAACGAACACGATATTAACGTCAAAAAACGCAACTGCCATAAATGCACATACGCAAAGAATAAACGCTGTTACGTCCTTGTTTTTTATAAGCTTACCAACCATCGTAACGACGACGTCGAGCATAACTGCCGCAACTCCTGCGGACATACCTGAAAGCACGGCTTTGACTATCGGGTTTTCGGCAAAAGCCATATAAGCCGCCGAAATGACGGACAGGATTATAAGCGGAGGAAGGATCGTACCTGCAAGAGACACTATCTGACCGAGCAGACCTGCCATTTTGTGACCGACAAAAATTGACGCGTTGACCGCCATGGCACCGGGGCAGGACTGTGCCATTGAAACGTAGTCGAGCATTTCCTCTTCCGATATCCAGCCGAGCTTTTCGACGAATTTCTTTTTCATAAGCGGAACTATGACGTAACCGCCCCCTATCGTGAAAGCGCTTAATTTGAACGTTTCCCAAAACAGAGGAAGTAATATTTTAAATTTGTTTTTCTCCATAATTAAATCCCAAAGCGCCGCCTGCTCCCACAGGTGCAAGCGGCGCAATATGCAAAATTATTTCTTTTTCATAACGGACTTTTCCCAAGTTGCGGGAGGTGTAAGTCCGAAGAGTTCTGCTACGGTCGGTGCGACGTTTGCAAGTCCGAAGTCGCCTTCGAGCATTTCGTAGTCTTCACAGCCGACAGCGGCAATGAAAGGAACGGGGTTGAGCGAGTGAGCCGTTCTTACCTGGAGAACGCCCTTCTTGTTTTTCTCAAACATTTCATCAGCATTTCCGTGGTCTGCCGTGACGAGCATTATAACGTTGTTTTCTTCGCAAACTTTAAGAAGTCTTGCAAGGCAGAGATCAAGCGCACCCATAGACACGATTACAGCATCCATATTACCTGTGTGTCCGACCATATCGCCGTTAGGGAAGTTACAACGGATAAAGTCATACTTACCGCTCTTGATAGCGGCGATAACATCATCTGTTACTTCCGCGCACTTCATCCAGGGACGTTCATCAAACGACACCTTATCGGAAGGTATTTCGTTAAATGTTTCAAGCTCTTCGCTGAACTTTTCGCTCTTGTTTCCGTTCCAGAAGTACGTTACGTGACCGTATTTCTGTGTTTCGGATACAGCGTACTGGCTGATACCGTTTGCAACGAGAAGCTCGGAAAGTGTATTCTTTATTTCGGGAGGGCTTACAAGGTAACGCTTCGGTATTTTAAGGTCGCCGTCGTACTCAAGCATACCTGCGAAATTAACGTTCGGGCGTACGCCTCTGTCAAAATAAGGGAAATCGTCATCGTCGAATGCCATCGAAAGCTCAATAGCACGGTCGCCTCTGAAGTTAAAGAGGATAACACCGTCACCATCCTGCATTTTGCCGACAGGCTCACCGTTTCTTTCGATAACGAAAGCGGGAAGATCCTGGTCGATGATGCCGTTGTTTTCATTTCTGAACGTATTTATTGCATCTGTTGCCGTTGCAAAACCTCTTGCATTACCGTGAACGTGTGTTTCCCAGCCGTTCTTAACCATATCCCAGTCGGCGCGGTATCTGTCCATTGTGACTTTCATTCGTCCGCCGCCGCTTGCTATTTCAGCGTTGAACGTACCGTCGTTGAGCTTCGCCATCGCTTCTTCGAGCATATCGACATACGTAAGAGCGGATGTTGCGGGAACGTCACGTCCGTCAAGAAGTGCGTGAACTTTAACGTTCTTTACGCCGTCGTTTTTCGCTCTTTCGATCATTGCAATAAGGTGTGAAATATTCGAGTGTACGTTACCGTCGGAAAGAAGTCCGACAAAGTGGAGGCTTCCGCTGTCTTTACAGCCCGAGAGTGCTTCCTTCCAAGCATTGCCTTCAAATATTTTTCCGCTTTCTATCGACTCGTTTACAAGCTTTGCGCCCTGTGAATATATCTGTCCGCATCCCAAAGCATTGTGACCGACCTCACTGTTACCCATATCGTCATCCGAAGGAAGTCCGACAGCTGCACCGTG
>JAZOSS010000025.1:0-23301 GCA_045657205.1 Eubacteriales bacterium | reverse complement strand
TTGTATGAATCCGATGAAAACGGAATGGAAAAGGTCTACCTTAATGATTACGTTTATCTCGATACGTATTTTGCAGGTGACGTTGATTTTGAAGAAAAGCCGATATCGTGCCTTATCGTTTTTGAACGAGCAATAAAGTTTACCGAGCTTGATTATAGTAAGTGTAAGAAAAATGAAGGAACGCTTATTCCGTCAGCTTCATTTATAACAAAGTAATATAAAATCTACAAAGGTTGCCGCAAATGCGGCAACCTCTTTTTTTAGAATTTAAGTTTTTCTTCGATATATGCTTTAAGCTCGGATACAGGAAGGCGAACCTGCTGCATCGTGTCACGGTCACGTACCGTTACACAGCCGTCTTCTTTTGATTCAAAGTCGTACGTAATGCAGAAAGGAGTACCGATCTCGTCTTCTCTGCGGTAACGCTTACCGATCGAACCTGCATCGTCGAAATCAACTGCGAAATCTTCTGCAAGCTTCGTGTATACTTCCATAGCTTCTGCGGAAAGCTTCTTAGAAAGGGGAAGAACTGCCGCCTTGAAAGGAGCAAGCGCGGGATGCAAACGCATAACCACTCTCGTGTCCTTTTCGTCTATCTGTTCTTCGTCGTAAGCATCGCAAAGGAAAGCGAGCGTTACTCTGTCAGCACCGAGTGAAGGCTCAACAACGTAAGGAATGTAGTGTTCGTTTGTTTCGGGGTCGAAGTATTCCATACTCTGACCTGAGCAGTTCTGGTGCTGTGTCAAGTCGAAGTTTGTTCTGTCGGCAATACCCCAAAGCTCGCCCCAGCCGAACGGGAACAAGAATTCGATGTCCGTTGTTGCGTTTGAATAGTGGGAAAGTTCTTCCTTTTCGTGGTCGCGCATACGTGTGTTTTCTTCTTTAAGACCGAGTGACTTGAGCCACTGACCGCAGAAGTCTTTCCAGTATGTGAACCACTCAAGGTCTTCGCCGGGCTTGCAGAAAAATTCAAGCTCCATCTGCTCAAATTCTCTCGTTCTGAATATGAAGTTACCGGGTGTTATCTCGTTTCTGAAAGATTTACCTACCTGGGCAATACCGAAGGGAAGCTTCTTTCTCGTTGTTCTTGCAACGTTTTTGAAGTTTACGAAAATCCCCTGTGCCGTTTCGGGACGAAGATAAAGCTCTGATGTGCTGTCTTCCGTTACACCCATAAACGTCTTGAACATAAGGTTGAACTTTCTTACGTCCGTGAAATCGCACGATCCGCAATCGGGACACTTTATGCCGTTTTCTTTTATGTAGTCGGCAAGCTGAGCGTTAGACCATCCACCTACGTTTATTTCAATGTTGTTTTCTGCAGCGTAGTCTTCAATAAGCTTGTCCGCTCTGTGACGTGCGTGGCATACGCGGCAATCCATAAGCGGGTCTGTAAAGCCGCCTACGTGACCGGAAGCTACCCACGTCTGAGGATTCATGAGGATAGCACTGTCAAGTCCCACGTTGTAGGGGGACATCTGGACGAACTTCTTCCACCAAGCTCTCTTTACGTTATTTTTCAGCTCTACGCCGAGAGGACCGTAGTCCCATGCGTTTGCAAGACCGCCGTAAATTTCGGAGCCTGAGAAGATAAAACCTCTGTTTTTGCAAAGCGCAACGATTTTTTCCATTGTTTTTTCATTATTGTTCATAATAAAAACCGTTCCTTATCTATATGTATTTTATTTATAACTTGAGAAAAGATTGTGTACAGCAGAATAAGAATATTCAAAATAATCTTCGTTGTTCGCTGTTTTGTATTCACCCGGAATAACGAGTGCCTTTACGTTGAATTTTTCAAAATTTTTGAATATTTCGATGATGTTTTTGCAGTCACTTGATGAAATATCCGTTCTGCCGTCCTTGCTTGAAATTATGATGTTTAAAGCACCTGTGACGGAAAGCAAGTCGTCGTCGTTGGCAGAGAAACTTTTCTCCGCAATCGTCTTGAAGAAATTAACCGCTATATCACATCGCTTGCTCTCACCCGAGGAGTGGAGATTGTAACGTATAAGATGTGTTGATTTTTCTCCGTCAAGCTTTTGGACACCTTTTTTGAGGTCTATTGTAAAAGGTGTACCGGGGAGATTTATTATATTTCCGTTTTCGTCATATTCGTATTCGTAATCTTCAAGCGAAGTTCCGTCAGTAAGGACACGTTCTTCCTCGTTTACGTAATACATATCGTACGGGATGTTGTACATTATTCCCGACGGATACATAAAATCAATAACTTCCTTCATCATGTTTACCTGCATTTCAATACAGTGGTCGATTGAAAGGCTTATTATTGATGATATAAGCTGCTTGAAATAGTCTATTGTAACCGTTTCATACGCTTCTGCAAGAGTTGTAGTGATACCGTGTGAAACAACTCTTGTGTTTTTTGGCAGAGCTGTTATCAGAAAGTCGCCCGTTTTTATATCGGCGTGAATGATGAGTATTGTATCAGCTGTATAGTGTCTTGAGTTTTTTATGTAGTCTTCAATGGATGCGTTTTTAGATATCGAAACGCGGTAATCGTTGAATACCTTGGGCTGATAATCCGTACCGACTATGAGCATTGTAAAAGATTCCGCATCAATGTCAAGTGCGGGCTTATCGGGAACCGTTACGTCTGTGTTTATATCATCGTCGGTGACGGTGTTGTTTTCTGTTTGCTGTGTATCTTCGGATTTTGAAGTTGAGTCAAATCCGCTTGTCATATCTTTAAGTAACGGCGTTACGATAAATCCCAACGTGCCGAAAATAATGATAGAAACAGCAAATGCAATAGCAAAGCTCTTTATTGCGGGAAGCATCTTTTTCCTCCGTTTAATGTTTATTCCCAACTATTATATTATATTTTCTCTGTAATTGCAATACGCAATTTAACAAAATTTTTTAATTTACTTTAAACAAAAAGGATAAACTGTGTGTTTGGCTCCCTGCTGTCATTTCTTTACAATTTAGTAATCACTTTTAAAAGTTTTATGATATACTGTGAAAGGTAACAATTATATACAAAGGTGTAGTATGAGCAAAAGAATATTTTATAGGATCACATCGTTTTTTATCTGTATAATACTCGTTATTCCGGCCTTGACGTCGTGCTTGGACAGCGGCGGTGAACCTGCCGTTTGGCGTGTCAGCGACGGTGACGGCAATGTTATGTACATTATGGGTTCGATACACATAGGTGATGAAAGTATGTATCCGTTTGATGACAGGGTGCTGAGTGCATTTAATGAATGCGACTATCTTGCCGTAGAATACGATGTTATAGCTTCCGAAAAGGCTTCCGAAAATATGACACCGCAGGAAAATCTTGAATATCTTTCGCAGTTTATGTATAAAAACGGTGAAACGATAAAGGACCATTTAAGCGAGCAGACATATTCTGATGCCGTTGCTTTCTTAAAAGAATGCGGTGTATATTCCGAACAAATGGATCTTCTCGTTCCTGCTTTCTGGTCGAGTATGATCTCATCTCTTGTGACCGAACAAAGCGGTTATCTTACCGATTACGGCGTTGACCGTGCATTTATAAATATGGCAAACGAGTCGGGAAAGGGAATACTTGAAGTTGAAAGCGAAGAAATTCAGATAAAGTTGATGCTTTCGTTTGATGACATCGTGTATGACGATTCGATAAGCGAAGTGCTTGCATCAAGAGGACAGGTCGGTATGCAGTACGCATATATGATAGATCTGTGGAAAAGAGGCAGAGAGGACCTGCTTGATACGCTGACAAACGGTACAACATCTTTATTTTCAGGTGATGAAGACAGTGATTATGCAAAAGCGTACGAAGAATATAACAAAGCAATGGTTGCTGACCGCAACGTGTATATGGCACAAAAGGCGGACAGCTATTTCGATGAAGGTAAAAAAGTGTTTTTCGTGGTCGGTGCGGCGCACGTCTGCGGGGAAGGCGGTATTATAGAGTTGCTTAAAAATATGGGATATACCGCAGAAAGAGTTTGATAATGGTTTTTCTGAAAAATATATTTAACGATATCACAGCGGAAAAGATAGTAAGACGTGCGTTTTCGGCATGGTTTATTTCCGCGTTTATAGCGACGTTTTCTTTTGTGGCAGAGGATAAAAATTTTCTTTATTCCGATAAAGCGTCAATAGCATCAGTCAATTTTACGTTGCACGTTATTCTGACATTGGCATTTTTTATACTGATATTTGCAGTATTCACTTTCTTCAAAAACGAATCGCTCGAAAAGCTCACGCTTTTGGCAACATATACCGTGTACGCGATATCGTGTGCCGCACAGCAGCAAGATCACCCCTGGGTGATCTTCGGACTTTGCGCTGTGCTTTTTGCAATATGTGTTTATGCTTTTGATGATAAAAACATTTTAGATGAAGTAACATTTACAAAACGCGGAATGATAATAACGGCTATCATCTGCGGAGTTGCGTTTGCTGCTTTTATCGGAATACAATGCTCGTTCAGAGTTCTGGCACAAAGCTCGCCATGCTTCGATTTCGGTATATTTTCACAGATGTATTACTATATGAAGGAAACACTTCAGCCCTTGGTAACGTGCGAAAGATCGGAGCTTTTATCACACTTCGACGTGCACGTTTCACCGATATACTATCTGTTTTTGCCCATGTACGCGCTCGTTCCGCATCCAAATACGCTCGTCGTATGTCAGGCCGTAATGCTTGCTTCGGGTGTGATACCGCTTGTTCTTCTTTGCAGAAAGCTGTCACTTTCATATAAATCAACGGCACTGTTTACAGTCTGCTATGTTTTGTATCCTACGATAGCGGGCGGATGCTATTACGATTTGCATGAAAACAAATTTCTTATGCCTATCATGCTCTGGCTCTTCTATTTCATAGAGAAGAACAAATGGTGGGGCATACTTACCTTCGCATCCCTTACGTTACTTGTAAAAGAGGATGCACCCGTTTACGTTGCATTTATAGCTCTTTACCTTTGCTTCTCGAAGAAAGATTACAAAAAGGGTATAACTCTTTTCATTCTGGCTGTAGCTTATTTTGCAGTTGTCGTCGCATATCTTGAAACGTACGGATATTCGGGAATAATGTCCAACAGATACGATAATTTTATATTTGAAAAAGACGGCGGACTTCTTTCGGTTATAAAATCCGTTTTGATAAGCCCTGCAAATACGATAAAAGAAATACTTGAAGCAGATCCCGATTCTGTCGGTTCAAAATTCAGCTTTATTCTTACGACGATTACCCCTCTTTGCTTCTTACCTTTTATTACGAAAAAGTTTTCCAGATATATACTTATAGGTCCGTATATTCTTGTAAATCTTATGCCCGATTATCTGTATCAGCACAGCGTTTATTTCCAGTATACATACGGATCGGTTGCGTGCCTTTTCTATCTTTCGATACTTAATTATTCGGAGCTTCCGCACAAATTCAAACGCATTACGGGAGTGTTTGCGCTTCTTGCAACGACGCTGTTCTTCTGCGGAACGATCGTTTATAAACCCAATTACGTGGATAATTATTTTACAAGTAAAGAACATCACGATTACGTCAACGAAACGCTTTACAGCATTCCCGAAGAAGCATCCGTTGCCGCAAGCAGTATGTATGTAACCACGTGTTCGCAAAGACCTTGGGTGTACAGTCTTGATGACACGAACTACAGAGCACACCCCGTTCACACGGAATATATTGTGCTTGATCTGAGATATAAATCAAACAGAGATAAATTTGAAGCACAGTATAAGACTGACGAAAGATATGAGCTTATCGAATACCGTGAAAGATGGCTTGCAGTGTTCAGATGCAAAGCGTGCGCCGAAGGAAACTGTAATGGCTAATATATTCAAAAGGCTTTTTGCACCAAAAGAGGGAAGTCTGCGCTTCCGCGAAGAGATGGCAGCTAAAATATGCAAGCACCCTCTAAAATATATAACGGAACCGTCAAAGACCGACGATGGCGATACGGTGATTGGCAAAGGCGGTATATGCTATGTAAAAGACGGAGATTTTATCGTCACGTCACAGGAAAAAATACTGTTCAGAACACCCGTGTGTGAGCTTGAAGCCTACGAGCTTATGTCACTTGAAGGTGCGGTTTGTAAAGGGTATGATAAAGAAAACGACGGTGCGTACAGATCAGTAACGGTCTTTTACAAGTACTACAGAAAATGATATTATAAACGAAAGGAATAGATAAAATGAAACTTGGCGTTCTTACAAATCTTTACGGAAATAAGCCTATTGATGAGGTTATTCCGTATCTTGCATCACTCGGCGTTGAAGCTGTTGAGCTTGGCTGCGGAGGCTATCCGGGCGATGCTCACTGCAGTCCCGATAAATTGCTCAATGATGAAGAAGAATATAAAAAACTTATTCAGCTTCTCAGCAAGTACAATATGACTGTTTCCGCACTTTCCTGCCATGGTAACCCCGTTCATCCCAACAAGGAGATAGCGGATAAATTCCACAGCGATTTTGAAAAAACGGTTCTTCTTGCAGAAAAGATGGGAATAGATACCGTAATAACGTTTTCAGGCTGTCCCGGTGACCACGACGGCGCAAAATATCCCAACTGGGTAACGTGCCCTTGGCCCGAAGATTTTCTTGCAATACTTGACTATCAGTGGAATGAGGTCCTTATTCCTTATTGGAAAAAGACTGCTGAATTCTGCAAAGCGCATAAGGTTACGAAAATTGCATTTGAAATGCACCCCGGATTCTGTGTATACAACACGGAAACACTTCTCAAGCTCCGTGCCGCTGTCGGCGATATTATCGGCGCAAACTTTGACCCCTCGCACCTTATATGGCAGGGAATGGATATCTGTGAAGCAATAAAGATGCTCAAAGGATGTATCTTCCACTTCCATGCAAAAGACACGAGAATTGATCCTGGCAATACTGCAAGAATAGGCGTTCTCGACACAAAGCACTACGGTGACGAGCTTAACCGTTCATGGGTATTCCGTGCTATCGGTTACGGACACGATATGACGTATTGGAGAGATATCGTATCAATGCTCCGCCTCTGCGGATACGACCACGTAATGTCCATCGAACACGAAGACAGCCTTATGACTGTTGACGAAGGACTTGAAAAAGCTGTCGATTTCCTAAAGCAGGCAATTATATCAGCACCCAAGCCGGGAACGATGTCCTGGGCATAAATTGTGATAAACAGAAAAGGCGCATTTCTTTGCGAAGTGTGCCTTTTTTATTTAATGTTTTTTATAATAAACAGCTCCTCAAGGCTTTTTATAACCTTGAGGAGCTGTTATATTATCTTGAAATATTCAAAAACGCAAGCTTATTGCTGAGCATCTTCAACATTTTCTTTTATTTCTTCGGATATTTCAGGTTCAGACTCTGTTACGGGTTCTGTTTCAGATTCTGTTTCGGATTCAGCAGATCCAACCGATATAGATGCAGATGACTGTTCAACTTCCGCTATAGGTGCAGGAGTTGCTTGAACTGACGGCTGTATCGGTGTATTTGCGGAAATGTTCTGATCTTGCTGTTCTGCCGTAACAATGTTTTTTTCTTTTTTCGGCTTCTTTTCTTTCTTGGGTTTATTTGCGTAATCTTTATTCAAACGCTTAGCCGATATTTTTTTGACTATTACGTGTGCAGCAATAGCGAGAATAAGACATGATGCTGATACGATAAGGAGAATTAAGTGAGTTTTTACAGCCCCATTCGTTTCTTCTATATCAGTAAGAAGCTGACAAGCGTCTTCGATGGATTCATCCGCGAGTATGCTGAATTCATACGAGTTTGCAATTTTGTTCATACCTCGGAGATCTATAAAGTTATATATTAATCCGCCCACAATAAGAACAGTCGAGATTGCAAAGAGAACGATGATAGCTACAGTTGAAAACGCTTTGAGATTTTCCTTCTTCGAACAAAGAACTATTGCAAATACTATGAATGCTATTGCTATCACGCCGCCGATTGCAAGAGGTATCCAGTTAAAAGTTATTGAAGTATTTGCTGTGTCCTGCGTAGGATCGGTAATATCGTCTGCGGCAACACCGTATAAAGTCATAGGATATACGGCACGGTTTCCGACTTCATCGTAGGCTTCAAAAACAAATTCGTTTGCACCGCCGATCAAAGTGAGAGATACGGAAAATTCGCCGTCTGTGATCGGGATATCCGTTTCATTTACCTTGAGTGTCTTGGCATCGTCAACGCTTCCCACAAGCAGTGCTGTGTTTGTGGGGAATGTCATTTCGGTATACGGTTCGTGAAAGCTGATTATCGGAGGATAACCGTCTTTGAATATATTATGCTTGGATGAATATTTGATGCCGTTGTCCGTGTATGTAGTCGTAACAACGTTGTTTCCGTTTTCCAATGCAAGAGCAACTGTATTTTCGCTTCCTTGAGATACAAACTCACTTTTTTTATCGTTTACGGATATTATGATAGATGTGTTTTGCTCAAGGTTAGTTTTGACTTGTACCTGAGACGACGAAGTAGGTGACGTGGTAAGTATTTCAACTTTGCCCGTTCCCGTCATAGATACGTTCTTTGTCAGAGGTTCAGAGAAAAGTCCTTCGCTTATTCCGTAAAAATATACGTTTACCGAAGAATAAGCTTCCTCAATTTGCTGTGTTATTACCTTTGATCCTGAATTGGGATCTGATGTGAATATGGTCTCAGATGAGTCACTTGTTATCACAACGTAATAACCATCGTATATGTACGATGTGTATTTTGAAAAATCGGCACTTATTGTTCTTTCACTGATATCCACGGAAATGTCGATACCCGAAGGAGCTGAGGGAGTATACGGATTTTTGTAAGCGAAAGTAGTGCTTTCAGAAGAGTTGAAAAACACAACGTCAGTGGTATGCATTTCAACAGCAAGTACGAATTTGTACTTATCGTTTGAGTTGTATTTTTCGAGATTGACGTTAAGCATTACTGCCTCGTTTGTGTTAGCATATCCGTTTGTTATCGGAATTTGCTCCGGATTTTCTCCTTCATAACTGAGATAGAGGTAGTAGTAATACTGCTCGGATCGATCTGTTCTTTCGGCTGAAAAAATTACTTCGGCGCTTCCGTATTCGTTTGCGTTTACATTGATATACTGTACTCGAATGTTTTCGGTTGATGCAATAACAGAAAATTTAAATTCCGTATTTGTACCCATATCGTATTCGACGTACCAGTTTCCGGCTTCTGCCGAAGGGATCTTTACAACGGTATATTCGGATCTTGTAACGAATTGTATTCCGCTCGTTGCTTCCTCAATCTTGTATCTTACCCCGGAAGGAGAAATAAGTGTGACGTTCGGCAATGCCGAATCATATAAAAAGCTTACACAAAGATCTTCTTGCTGTGCAAGTGTTGTCAGAAATTCATTTTTTGTTTCCGTCGGATCTGCATTTACAAATGTCAGCATCATAGGGACAATAAGAAGTAAAATACAGAAAAACGCAGATATCCTTTTTTTGATATTATATTTTGTCATTGTTGGTATCCTCCGTTAATACGTGTAATCAAAATCGTGTCCCGTACTGCCGTTTTTTGTTATGGCTGTATTGTTTCTGGTACCATTTGATACGGTAAGTTCATTTTTTAACAAGGTGTATCTGTTGTTGAGCGTGATCTTCGCATCGTAGATATCTATTGCTATATTCATAGGAATGGATATTTTGAATGTGTTTTCATCAACATAGGTAGCTCTGAGATTGTACGTTCTGCTTCCGACAAGGTTTACGTACATCGTATCTGTGCTTTGGAAGCCTGTTCCAAGTATGTTTATATCGACTGTGTTTTTGTGCTTGACGATATATTTTGTTTCAAAACCGGATATTGAAACGTTTTTATCAAAGGGAACAACGGTCGTTTCTTCCTGAGTATCGGAAATTGAATAGTAACGCACGTCACTTACGTTTTGTCCGTTGATCTCAATTTCAAGCGTTCTGTTTGATGCGGTAAGTGTGTCTGCAGTTTTATACGTTATCTTGTACTTGTTTTTGACCTGTCCGTGGATAAAGTCGTAGAGAGATTCAAGCTGTGCGTCCGTGGGAGAATATATGAACTGTCCTCCGGTTGCACCGGCAAGATTGGTAAGGTTTTCAACACCTATTCCCGAACCCATACCCATAACGTATACGACGTAGCCTTTTGCTGCAGCCAAATTACCGATATCCTCTATACTTGCATTGTTGCTGTAACCGTCATGACCGTCTGTCATGAGTATAAGTATGTTGTTTGCATTAAAATCTGTGGATACGGAATCAAGTATGTTGTATACGGTACCTTTTATGTTTGTTCCACCGTATGCACCCATATTTTGAACAGCTGCTTTGATATCCTCAATAGAACTGCCAAGGGGCAGGTTTTGTATGATACCGTCGTCGAATGTATAGAAACCGAGCTGTTCTTCACTTGTCGTATTTTCAAGGAACTTATCCACAGCGTTCTTGAGTGAGCCGACAGAACCGCTCATACTTCCCGAGTTGTCACAGCAAAGGATGATGTTTGCTCTTTTGTAATCAACTTTCGTTACGGTAAAGGATTCTATTTCGATTGAACAGTCGTAGATCTTAATTAAATTCTTAAGTTCTTTTTCTGTCATAAACTCATCTGATACCTGGATAGTTGCCGTTATTTCATTGAATTTCGATGTATCAACAGAGTTTATTGTTATTGCAGCGCTTGCTTTTACTGTATATGACTGTACGGCTTCTTTGAGGGCAAGCTTATTTTCCTGTGAGATGATAAGCTTTTCCGAGCCTTTTACAAGAGAACTGTTTTCAGCGACCTGTTCAGCCCACTTGTCAACGTCTTTAACGCTTTCATAGTTTCCGGAGCCGCGTATCGCTTCTGAAAGAGCGGTCATTGCTTCTGCATAAGCTTCGTCATCGGAATTAACAGCGGCAGTTAAGGCTTCTGAGAAATATTCATTACTCAGGCTTGATCTGTCGATATGGCTTGAATATTGAGCAAGAGCGAGATAGATCTTTGAGCTTGATTTGATCTTGTCTTTATCTTTTGCAAACTTTATCAACTTACTTTCAAAATGATAGAACAAAGGATCCTTTTTGTATTCTTTGAGCTTTTCTATCTGCTTTTCAAGAGAATCTTTCTGTTCCTCTTCAAGATTTGCATTTTTCTTTATGTCTTCAAGTCTTGAGAGAACTTTTTCCATACCTTCGATTTCCTCGATCTTGAAAGCTTTCTTTATCATCTTAGAAGAAATCTTGTTGTTGAGATAAAGATCGAGAGCTACCGTATATTCTTCACATGTTGCATATTCGTCAAGCTCGGAGGCAAACTTGGAATAATCCTCATCAAGAAGTCTGAGCTTCATACGTGCATTACGCCATACACCTATCTTGTTGAGAACCTTGACTTTCTTCGTCGAAGAAAGTTTTGAAGAAAGGGATTCAAGTTTGTCGCTTACGTCGCGTCCTTCCAAAGTAGCCTCTTCCCAAAGATTTTCTATATCAAAAATTACTTTTGAAGCTTCTCTGAAATCTTCAGCACCGTTTGTTTTGATAAGTGTAGCATCAAGAATTGTATCTGCTTTTCCTGAGATAAGTTCTTCAGCTTCTTTTATCTGTTCGTTGCTGAGAGGGGGCTGTGTTCCTTCACCGTTAGGATCGTCACCTGCTGCATCGTTGAATTTTGCGTATGCCGCAAGCTTTTTTGAAGCATCAACAAGATTTTCGTCAACTTCTGCGTTATCTTTAATTTTGGAATATAAAGATGCCGCCTTTGTGTAATTTTTCTGAGCAAAGGCAAGATGCGCAGTCATAAGTGTACAGTTGTCGTTCCATCCGTACACATCCGCATATTCGTTGATGATCTGTTCTGCATGTTCGGTGTTTCTTTCAAGCAAAAATCCCGAAAATGCAGCGCTGTAGTTTTCTTCGCTTGAGTGTTCAACAGCATCAGAGACACTGTCGTCATCAGCAGAATTGTTTGCAAGGGCGCTTTCTGCTATAAAGCCGAGTGTTATGCATACAGACAGAGCAATACACAAAACAGCAGTAAGCAACACATACGAGAACTTTTTATACATTTTTTTATTGAAAAGAAGTATAAAAAGAACCGGCACAGCCACAAGCAGACCTGCTGATAGCATAATCAAATTGTTTTCGAGCAATGAGTCCATAAAAACCTCCTAAATATTATATCTGTTTGCGACAGATAATTATAATTATTATATCACAAATATATGAATATTTCGACAAAATACTATGTTTTTTTTAAATAAAATGTTATTGTTTTTTTTATTTACCTCCAAAAAGAAATTATTAAAAATAAATGGGATGATCCTATATAAAAATAAAATCACCATTGTTATATAACGAAAAATCTCCCCCTGTTGAGCAGCAAGGGGAGATGAAAAACCATTCAATTAATATATTTTTTCGTTTTTTATGCTGTCTACTTGACAGGGGCAGAATAGGAAATTGCAGCTGTGGCGCGTGGAATATTTGCTATTCATTCCATATTTTTTTCAAGTGTTTCCGCGTAGATATAAGTACGATGGTATGTGTAAGTGCGGTGAGTATCCAGCTTATAGCGTATGAAATATAGATGGTTTCAATTAAGTGAAATCTTTCGATTTGAAATATCGTGTACACCCAAACAAGTCTGAAAACGCAAGCACCCATAAGTGAAACGATCATAGGTGTTATACTTTTGCCGAGTCCTCGCAAAATGCCGACAAGCACGTCCATTATACCGCACAAAAAGTAAACGATACATATGTATTTAAGTCGTAACACGCCTGCAGTTATTACATCTGGACTGCTGCTGTATATTCTTAAAAGATACTTTCCGAAAAATGCAACGCTTCCGCCCAAAATAACTCCGACGACTGTTACGCATCCGATAGATATGAAAATGATACGGTTTATCCGCTTGTATTTCTGAGCCCCTACGTTCTGACTGATGAACGTTATTGCGGACTGATGAAAAGAGTTCATCGCAACATAAACGAAGCCTTCAAGGTTTGCCGCGGCAGAGTTACCTGCTATGACTATCTTACCAAATGAATTTACAGCCGATTGAATAACGACGTTTGATAAGGAAAATAAAGATCCTTGTATGCCTGCAGGCAGACCTATTTTAAGTATTATGATGAGCTTTTCTTTGTGTATTTTTACTTTTTTCCAATCAAGATGAACTGAACTTTTTTCCTTCATCAAGCAAATTACAACAAGCACGGCTGAAACGCACTGTGATATTGCAGTTGCAATGGCAACACCCGCAACACCCATAGCAAGCGGTGTTGCTACAAGTAAAAGATTCAGTACCACGTTTATTATTCCCGAAATTATAAGGAAAATAAGAGGTCTGCGTGTGTCACCTATCGCTCTTAATACGGAGCTTCCGAAGTTGTAAAGCGTCGTCGCCGTCATACCTAAAAAGTATATTCTGAGATATTTTGCGGCAAGATCCAAAACCTCGTCGGGCGAGCCCATAAGAGTGAGTATCATAGGCGCAAAAATTATGCCTATGACGGTTAAAATTATACCGCCAACGATACTTATATATATCGAGGTGTGGACTGTTTTGCTTACTTCTCTTTCTTCCTTTGCGGCAAAGTGTCTTGCAGTTACGACGTTCGTTCCGACGGAAAGACCGATAAATACGTTTGTCAGAAGATTTATAAGGGCGGTCGTCGAACCGACGGCAGCCAGTGACGCATCGCCCGCAAATTTACCTACGACAGCTACGTCGGCAGCGTTAAATAACAACTGAAGCATACTTGAAAGCATTATGGGCAGAGTGAACAGAAGCAGTTTTTTTACTATCGAACCGTCACACAGATCCATTTCATATTTGCTTTTTTTATACTCCGAGGTTTGTGATGCCATTTTTGATTACTTCCTTTGCTGAGATCATCGCAGTTGCGTTTTCTTACTGATTATATCGCAAATTTACAAACATTTCAAGTATTTTTTATATTTGATTTTTTGCCATTTGATTTATTTGTTTTGTAATTTGTATTTTATAATATGACTTTAATTGTACCGAGATCATCCGCATTGTAAAACGAGCCATACCTTGTCAAAATTCCGTTCTTTCAGATCTTGCTTTCGGATATAGAAATAAAGATTGCCGAGATCACCGAACATCAACTCATAATCGGAATCGCATATTGATGCCATTTGAAAGAGTAATATCCAATCGGAAGCTTTCTTTTCTATATCTTTCGTTAAGTCTTCGGGAGTGCTTTCATAACTCTGCGGATCACCGCAGTAAAGCCCGCGTACGGTCCTTTCACATTCGGTGAGTATTTCGCCCTGAATGAGATCGGCATAGCCGAGAAGCTTGTGGCGTTCACAGACTATTTCATAGCCTTTCTTTTCAACGACTTCATCGTAGTCATCCCAATCACATTCTGTATCGGAATGACATTCAAGCTCTTCAAAGCTCGGGTAAGAATTCTGAAAGCTGAACGACAGCGCATATTCTTTAACGAGGTATTCTTCCTTCAGATCTTCCGGAAAATCAGAGGGCAAAAGGGAATCTGTGTCTTCAAAATAGTACACGCGTGAGCAACCGTTATCCGCAGGATCAAAGCCCCAACGCATCGACTCCTGCTCGTAGAAGAAAAGAAGCAAGCCTTTTTTAGGAAGCAGACCGTCTTTATCGAATGCGCTTACCTCCTCAAGATTTATCTGACAGAGAAAGGAAAGCGGTCTGTTTGCGGATTCGTTGTCAAAGTTTTCCGCTTCAAATCTCGGCCATTCAAAATCGGATGTTGTGGCAGGTCTGCCGCCGAATTTGCTCCTGCGTATATCGCCGCTATCTTCCGCTTTGCACGCTTTGACGGATATTTCATTTTTAACGAGCATGTTCAGTATTTCATCAAGATCCATAGTTTTTTTGTCTTTATTGAATCCAAACATTTCTTTTCCCCTTATTAAAATTTATCTGAAATTAAGGTGATGTATGACTTATCAAAATTTTATTTATCTACCATTTTTTACACAATGATTTTTGTTCAAAAGCTTTTCAACAGCCATTACCGCAATAAGTAAGATTACAGCAACAAGGGCTGCAAGAAATATGTTGGAGTTGGGGATGAATGATTCTGTTCCGTCGTTTCCGACTATTTTTTCAGCATTTGCAAGAACAGTCTTGCCGATAAACGGACCTACAACACCGGGGACGAGGACCTGAGAGAATATGCGAACACCCTGGAACATTCCGGCACTTCCCGAAGGGGTGAGATCTCGTATCTTTGCTCCGAATACAGCCATGGAGCAGAGATATCCGCACATCATAAACAACGAACCTATGAATACAAATGCGGTGGATCGGAACAAATAAAGAAGAACGTATCCCAAACAAAGCGAGCCAAGACTCCAAATTGATGCAAAATTGAAGCCTTTTTTGTCATATACCTTTCCCCAGAAAGCTGTTGCCACGGATGCCAAAATAATGGCGGGTGCCATTATTAAAACGTAGTCGGGCATCTGCAAAGAAACCTCATAGTAGAGGATAAGATACGGCATAAATATCTGTATGGATATGTTGAAAATGATAAATGTCAAAAGGTAGAAATAAAGGGAAGGATTTCTTTTTACAGTTGACGGTAAAAAGCCGTGAACTACAGTTTTGAAATAGCTTTCCTTTGCGGGAGTAAGCTTCGGTTCGGTTATTATAAAACAACCGAGTATACCGACGGCGATAACGATAGCACCGATAATGATAAAAATATAAGTCCAACTTTTTGGAAGATCGAGGTTGAACGCCATAAAACCGCCGAACACGGCAAGTATTGCCACAAGAGGCATCATTGAGTTAATGCCTTCGGCAGCACCGCGGTTAGTGGCATCCGTGCTGTCGGTAAGCCAGGCGTTGAATGCTGCATCGTTTGCACTTGAACCGAAAAACGTCATAAGACAGTCGAGAATTATTACAAGGGTTATGCATATTGCCGAAACGGAGGCAGCACCGGGGAAAATGGGTGATATCAGATCTTCTTTAAGAAAAGCAAATCCGAGTATGGATATACCCCAGAGTATGTATCCACCGCACATAAATACTTTTCGTTTTCCTAATTTGTCCGAAAGTGCGCCTATCAGAACCGTGGTGAGTGTTGCGGAAACGGCGCTGGCGGATACCATGGCGGATATGTCCGCGGCGGATGCGTTGAACATCTTGTATATAAAGACGTTCAGATACATATTTTCTACGACCCACGCTATCTGACCGATAAGGCTGAACAAAGTAAGGACAGTCCAAAATCTTGGTGAAAGTTTGGTTTTCATAAATGAAAATCTCCTGTTTATCAAATTTTTTTAATTATCAAATATTATTGCAATATTCAATGGCTTGATTATATCATAAGTCATCAAGGTTTTCAAGACAATTGTAAAAATAAAAAAGATAGATGGCGGACTATCTTTTTTACCATTTGATTTTTATAGGTGCAAGATCAAAATGATCTGCATAGAAGTTTTTTCTCGGTGATATGCGCCGCTGCTGTGTGCCGGTTCGAATCTGTCTACAGAGACGAAATGCATCTACAAAATTCTGAAAAACTTCAGAGTCGAAAAAGTGAAGTTGCGGCTTCGCCGCAGTGATGTTGTGCTGACGCACAGTGATGTATTACGCCTGCGGCACAAAGTGATGTGATGTGTTCCGCTCTCCTCATGCGCGAAGCGCACATCACTGCCGAAGTCAACATCACGCCCGAAGGGCACATCACGTTCCGCGCGAGCGGAACACATCGTTCAGCCAACAGAAAAGGCACGCCGATGGCGTGCCTTTTCTGTTGGCTGGGATAGCTGGATTCGAACCTGCGTAGTGCAAGAGTCAAAGTCTTGTGCCTTAACCGGCTTGGCTATATCCCAAAATTACTCCGTTATTATACCACAAAAAAAATATTAAGTCAATACCTTTAAAAATTATTTTTGGATTTTTTGTTTTGGATGAATAGAGAAATACATTTCCGAATAGTATGTAGTGATTGATTTTTCGGAGGAACGTTTATTATGTTTATTTATTCTTTCAAAGCTTCTACGATACGTTTTTTTGCAATAATAGTATTAAGTGTCGCGGCGATAATTACCCTCGTTGCCCTTATTCCCGAATACGAACCTGCGCCCGTATATACGGAAAGTGAAAAAGTGACCTACAGCAAGATATCGACAAATGAAGACAGACGTAGCTTTTTAGCACAGTTCGGTTGGGAAACGTCGAAAGAGGCAATTGATGAAGCAAACGTCAAAATACCGTCAAAATTTGATACCGTATACGAATCATACAATACCTTGCAAACAAAGCAAGGACTTAACCTTGAAAAATACAAAAACAAGGACGTTACACGGTACACGTACGAGATAACCAACTACCCCGATTATGACGGTAAAGTCCTTGCTAATATAATCGTATATAAAAACAAAGTTATAGGCGGCGATATCTGCTCGGCAGATGTCAACGGCTTTCTCCACGGCTTTGAAAGGGAAGTGACTCTTCCTTAAAAGTCGATCTTCATACCGTCGTAGCTCATAATAAAGCCGTACGGTTTTGCCATTTCCATAAACTTGTCATACGTTAAATCAAAGTCGGGCGCACGCAGACCGTTGTGACTGAAGTGGTGGCTTACGAATATCGTTTGCTCATCTGCCGCACCTGACTTTATCAGACGTTCTTTTACTTTTATGTTTGCCGGAAACCCCATATGTCCCGTTTCGGCACTCTGATAACCCATTGTGCAATCAAGTGAAACAAGGTCGCAACGTTTGCCTGCAAGATATTCAAACGTCTTGTCAATAAATATACCCGTGTCGTGACCGTAAAGCATACGCTTTCCGTCTTTTTCTATGAGATAAATGTACGCATCTTCGTTTGCGTGAAATACTGACAAAGGTGTGACTGTATATCCGCCGATATTTTGAGGAACGTACGGTTCGATATATTTGAAATCAACGCTGTATTTATCATATTTTTCTTTAAGCGCACGTGTAACTACCGCTTCGACTGCACGGTTGCCGTACGTGTGCAATTTGTCATCAAGTTGACCGTCGAAGTAACAGTACCCGTAACCTCTGTACTGAAGATCGGCTGCGTTGCAGTGATCGGGATGCGAGTGAGTGAAGATTATATTTTTTATTTTACGAAGCTCGATGCCGGCTTTTTCCGATGATATATGAACATCAGGAGAAAAGTCTATCATAAGCTCACCGTCTATGACAGCTCCGCTGCGCATACGGTATTCTTTGCCGCCAAGTGATTTGGCGGTTTTACAAAATCTGCAGTCGCAAAACATACCGGGTATTGCTTCTGCGGCGGCTGTTCCCAAATATATAAGTTCCATACACCTATCCCCCTATTGTACTGTGTTATATTATACAGTGCCTTATCATAAAAGTCAATATTTTTTTACTGTATCCTGCCAACTTTCTGCGGCGGGATATTATTTTTTTACAACTTAAAGCCGATTTTTCACCTGTTACTTAAAAGACCTTTACAATTTGAGATACTTGTTGTATAATCTACTCAAAGGACGGTGAGCGTGTGAAGGTACGAATTGAGGAAGCTGATAACGAAGAGATAGTTATCAGATGCAAAAAGCAAACTTCAAATATTTTCAGACTTGCGTATGAAATACAAGATATCATATCACACGATGAACTGCTCTTGAAAGTCGGTAATCAAGAGTATTACGTGAAGAAGAAAGAAATACTCTTTTTTGAAACGGACAGCGGTAAGGTGTCAGCGCATACCGATGAAAATATGTACTGTACAGATCATAAGCTATATGAGCTTGAAGAAAAACTTCCTGCATGTTTTGTACGTATTTCAAAATCGTGTATCGTAAATATAATGAAAATAAGCAGTATAAACCGAAATATTACGGGGGCAAGCAAAATAACTTTTTCAAATACAGAAAAAGAGGTCTATTGTTCACGTGCGTATTTAAAACTGCTTAAAGATAAAATAAATGAAATGAGGTTGTAAAAATGAGAAAAAATTATTTGTGGCCGATAAATCTTATCGTTTGCGGTGTTCTTATGATTTTTTTCGGAATAGCATCGAATCTCGGTTGGATAACTGTTCCGCTTTTTAAGATAGTACTTGGTATTCCGTTACTTGCAATCACAATAGGAAAGGGGATTATCAGGAGAAAATACTACATACTCCCTTTAACATTGAGTGCGATGTTTTTGTTGTTTGAAAAAAACATTGCAGAACTTGCAGGTGCAAAAACGGATAATCTTATATCAAACTGGATAGTTATTGCAGCCGCTATCTGTATATCCATAGGAATAGCGTTGATCGTGGTGCTTTCGAAGGAAGACAAGGAAAAGGTTGGAAAAAAGAAAGATCCTGTTAATCTCGGTGCAGCTGTCAGATATATTGACTGTAACGGTTTTGACCGCGAACGTGTTGAGTGTAATATGGGAAGCTGTAAAGTATTCTTTTCGAACGTTTCATTGTTTTCCGGAGAAGGTATACTCAATATATACAATAATATGGGCAGTATACTTATAACAGTTCCAAAAGAATGGACGGTCGTATCCGAAGTTGAAAACCATATGGGATCGTTGGCGATTGACACAAATCCGTCCTCCGAACAGAAAAAAACGCTTAGAATTACAGGTGAGAACAATATGGGTGCCGTTCACGTTAAATTTTCTTGAAAAAAATTGAAAAAAATTCAAAAAAGGTATTGATTATTTGAAAAAAGTATGATATACTATGTGTCGAATTAAGTTCCTATACGGTGCTTTGAATGCCGATTGTGTGATGCCCTCTCAGGTCATGCAACGGTGCACAAATTTTTTCAGGAGGTGAACGACATGCCGAATATCAAGTCTGCTAAAAAGCGTGTTAAGGTTATCGAAAAGAAGACACTTCAGAACAAAATGTTCAAGTCTTCTCTTAAAACAGTTATAAAGAAGTATGATGCTGCTATCGCCGAAGGTGATAAGGCTAAGGCTTCCGAAGCTTACAAGGCTGCTGTTAAAAAGATCGACCAGGCAGTTGCGAAGGGAATCATCCACAAGAACGCTGCTGCAAGAAAAAAGAGCCAGTTTACTCTTAAGATTAACTCACTTTAAGAACAAAAATCAAGGTCTTCAAACGAAGACCTTGTTTTTTATATATTTACGATCATTCTTTTCCTAACATATCGGCATATCGGCTTGAAAGAATTTTTGACAAAATGCAGAATATGATCGTCAAAATTATACCGATTCCATTTAGAAGCGATAACGCGTGCAGTATCTCAAGAGATTCGGAAACGTTATTTCCATAGAAGAGATCAAAAAGATTTATTCCATAATGAAAGCCCGACCATACGTAAGCACATAAAGTGATAACGAGCGTGGTTAAGAAAGAAGCTTTTGAAAAACTTTTTTTATTTTTATATACCCTTATAAAATACCAGTTTGCTAACGAAAGCATAAATCCGGTTGAGGGAATGACGAGGTTGGATGCCCAAAAGCCGTTCATAATTCCCGACGGTGTTTTTGCTTCCAGTGCAACACCGACAGTAATCAAAATAAATGAAATAAAGAATAAAACCGATTGCAAAACGGAGGCTTTCCAATCATTAATTTTGCTGAATGTTTTCGGTGATTCCGACGTAGTTGTGATGTTTGGGAGCGATTTCATTTCCGTGAAAAGCTTTTTACAGTCATCACAGTTTTTGATGTGTTCTTCAATGATCGTTTTGCTTTCGTCACTGCAGCAGTCGTCGATGTATAACGGTATAAGATCTTTTATAATATTACAATTCATTTTTTACTTCATCCTTTCTGATAGCTTTTGCTTGGCACGGTAAAATGTAACGCGTGCCCAACTTTCACTTTTTCCAAAAATTGAACTTATCTCCTTCAAAGAAAAGTTCCCGAATGCCGAGAGCATAAACACTTCTTTGTACGGCTCTTCCAATTCGTGCAGACAAGTAAGTGCTTTTTGTGATAGTTCTTTTTGTATAAATGCATCTTCTATGCTTTCGCTATCATTTATTGCTTCAAGACTCTTGATGGGGGCTTTTTTCTTTTGTTCGTTGTACCACGCAAAGTATGTATTTTTTGCGATCTGACATAACCATACGGAAGCCTTCTCCTTGTTTTGTAAAGAAGCATAGTTTATGTATGCACGAAAAAACGTTTCTTGCGTAAGTTCTTCTGATAATGAAGAGCTTCGTGTCATTTTCATCAGATATTTGAAAATGAATTCCCGATTCTCTTTGAAAAGCTTTTCAAATTCAGTCGCGTTTTCACCGTCCTTTCAACTATTAGATTAAGAATAACGCAAAACGTTACAACAGTTATATCGTTTTTTTTAAAAAAATGGATAATAAAGAATAGATGAAATGATGATATTTCAAATTTCTTATTATCCATTATCTGTATTTGGCAAGATCTATCTTGTCGCTATTTGTTTTCTTTTGCGGTATTAAGTGTGGAGATCAGTATCTTTTTGATTTCAAGACAATCGGCAAGCAACGATTTGCTTTCTTTCTCTGTTATGTACTCGGATAAAGCTAAAAGTCGTATCCAATACTCCGTTTCCGCAGCCTCTTTTAAAGATATATGCAGTTTGGCAATAAAATCGGATTTGCTTTGCCCATAGATGGCTTCGTTTGCGTTAGCGCCGATAGATGTGGCTGAACGGATAATTTGTTTCGAAATAATGGTTTCGTGCTTTTCTTTGACGAGATGCTTGTTGAGTTTAATTATTCGTGCGGCAAAGAGTAAAGCCTTGTCTAACAAGATGCTGTTTTGTGCTATCTTGAAATCTCCTTTTTAGATAATAGATAAAAGATAATAGATAATAGAGAATAGTTGAAGCTGCGGAGTTGAGGACTTTTTATCTATTCAATATTATCTATTATCTCTTATCTTAGGCAAGACCTGTTCTTGCCGCCATGGCACCCGCAACGGGAATCGAACCCATAACTAACCCTTAGGAGGGGTTTATTATATCCATTTAACTATGCAGGCACATACTTATATTATCACATTGCGTTGGAAATTTCAATATCTTTTTCGAATTTTTATTTATTAGACGGTATTACTTGACACATTTTACCGCATATGTTATACTTTTTACATGAATGAGTTTTATAATTGCTGCGGAATTTTATTATATGCAGATTCTTACAGCGGAAAATGGAGATAGTTATGAAAAATATAAAAATTACAGATGTACGTTGTAATCCCGGCGACAGTGCTTTTCTTGTTGATGATGGTGAAACGTCCATCCTTTACGATTCGGGCTTTGGATTTACCGGCTTTTCGGTTGCCGAAAATGTTAAGAAAGTGCTCGGCGAAAGAAAACTTGATTATATTTTTTTGACACACTCACATTATGACCACGCACTCGGAAGTGCATACGTTTTAAAATATTGGAACGATGCCGTGGTCGTTGCGGGAGAATATGCGGCTAATATATTCAAACGTGACGGTGCAAAGAAACTTATGCGCGAGCTTGACGGAGCCTTTGCGAAAGAGTGCGGCGTATTCGATTATGAGTTTTTGGGTGACGATCTCCGCGTTGATGTTACCGTTAAAGACGGTGATGTTATAAAAGCAGGTGGTATGACTTTTGAAGCCATTGCGCTTCCGGGTCATACGAAATGCTCGTTTGGATTCTATTGCAGAGAAAATAAATTGCTTCTTTCTTCCGAAACACTCGGTGTGTACGATGGAAAAGATACTGTTTTGCCGTCGTTTCTTGTTGGTTATAATATGTCGCTTGAGTCGATGAAAAAAATAAAAAAATACGATATAAATACTATCCTGATTCCTCACGTCGGTGTATTGAACGAAGAAAAGACGAAATATTTTCTTTCTGTGATGGAGGAAAGGGCGCAGTATTTTGCGGATCTTATCGTTGATTTTATCAAAGATAAAAAAACAGACGAAGAAATAATAACGTATTTTATCGAAAACTACAGAAAAGACTATATAACGGAAATATATCCCGTATCGGCGATGAGTCTTAATGTTTCGATTATGATAAAGCTCATAAGGAATGAATTTGGCATTATATAATATATGTATATTATGGTATGGCTTAGAGATAAAAAATCTTCAAAAACCCCAAATTTTTTCAAAAAACCCCTTGACAAAAGGGAAAAAGTGTGATATATTGAAAATCCACGCGGGAAAGCGTGGAAAAAACAGTATATAGTACACGCGAGGTTGTCAAAAAAATTTTTGAAGAAATTTCAAAAAAGGGGTTGACAAATGAAAGAAAGTGTGATAGTATATACGAGTCGTCGCGAGAGAGTGACGGACTTGGTCCTTGAAAATTGAATAACAGACGAGATAAAAGAAGCGAAGTATAAAGCAAAAGCTTAGAAATATATGATGCAAAGAA
>JAZOSS010000024.1:0-30681 GCA_045657205.1 Eubacteriales bacterium | reverse complement strand
ACGGAAATTTCAAAATGCTGTTTATGGCTGACGGACAGCTTATATGCGAAAGTATGCTCTTATCTTCGGGACTTGATCTGTCCGCTGACGTAATTAAAGTAGCACATCACGGATCAAACAAATCAAGTACCGTAAATTTTTTGAAAACTGTCGGTGCAAAATACGCTGTAATATCAGCAGGAGAAGATGACGGGGAAGTATATCCGTCTGATGCAGTTTGTAAAAACATATCAGACCTCGGTATGGAAATTTACCGCACGGACCGCGACGGAGGTATAATAATTACAACCGACGGAATAAATATCAACTTTGAAAGAGGTTATACACCCAAATGAAAGAAAAAACTATTTTTAAATGTCCCGTGTGCGGTGATGTTTTATATAAAGAAGAGAATACACTGAAATGTGAAAAAAGGCACAGCTACGATATTTCATCGCAGGGATACGTAAACCTTGCTATGAATCAAAGCAGTAAAACACACGGCGACGATGCTCTTATGGTATCGGCACGCAGAAATTTTCTGTCGTGCGGATATTACAAAAACCTTTGCGACGCGATAGCCGATACCGTGGCAAATTCAAATGGGAAAACCGTGCTTGATGCAGGATGCGGTGAAGGCTATTACACAAAGCAAATGGGAGAAAATAACGGCGTCACCGTCTATGGAATAGATATTTCCAAAAAAGCGGTAGCGTATGCTTCAAAAATATGCAAAGGAGATAGCTTCGGTATCTTTTGCGTTGGCAGTGTTTACGGTATGCCGTATTTTGATTCGTCGTTTGATACGATCGTCAACGTCTTTTCTCCCCTTGCTCTTGATGAATACAAACGTCTGATCCCGAAAGGCGGTACGCTCATACTCGCTGTACCGAATCCCGAGCATCTTATCGAACTTAAACGTGCAATTTACGATAACGTGCGTATCAAAGATGAAACAAACGATATCCTTGAAGGCTTTGAACTTAAAGATAAAAATATTATAAAGTATAAATTTTTACCGAAAGATACAAAAACATTGACCGATCTTTTTTCAATGACACCGTACTACTATACGACACCCGCATCAAAACGTTCAAAGCTCGAAACGATGCCTCCTTTTGAAATAACAGCAGATTTTTCCGTGTTGACATACAAGAAAATATAATCACTAACGGTAACCGATTTTTTGGTTACCGTTAATTATTTGATCTTTTTATTTTCATGTGATAAATTTGTAGTAAAATTTATATAAACCACTTGACAAAATATATAAATTATGATACTCTGTATACAGAAAACGGAGGTGTAAAAATGCAAAAAAGTCTATACAGTCTGATACTTTCCGATTCGGTAGTGTCCAAAATTGATATACTGGCAATGAAAAAGGGAACTAACCGATCAAATCTTATAAATATGATCCTTGCGGATTACCTTTCACTCACAACTCCCGAAATGCGTATTGAAAATATTTTCAGACAGATTGAAAAAATGCTGTCTGTTTATGATAACATCGTGCCCGTCTTGACTCCGAACCGACCGACGATGTCAATAAAAACAACACTTGAATATAAGTACCGACCGACGCTTAAATACGACGTACATCTTTACCGTGAAATAAAAAACGGTGCAATAGGACAGCTTTCCGTTTCTTTAAGAACACAATCTGAAGCGCTTATTTCCGTAACGGATGAATTTTTTGAATTTTTCATACGGCTTGAAAGTGCGTATCTTCAAACACTTTTAAAACATCCGATAAAATATTATTACAGTGATGGTAAATTTGTCCGTTCCATAATGTTTGACAGCGAAAAAGGCAATGATCTGAACGACGTTGCCGATAGCATAAGTGCTTACATAAGATGCTTTGACGATATAATCAAAGGTACGGTTTCGGGTAAATATTCTTTTGAAGAAGCTGACGAAAAATACAGATCATATCTTAACAGTATAAACGTAATAATTTAGGAGGAAACGTTATGCAAACAGAAAGACTTACAAAAATGTCACTTAAAGCCTTGCAGGATGCCCAAAGTCTTGCAAGTGAAAATTCAAATCAGCAAATAACGGCAGAACATTTGCTTTATTCCCTTATTTCGCCCGATGATGGATTGATAAGACAGCTTTTTGAAAAAGCATCGTTTGATCCTATGGCGGTACTGCTTTCTTTAAAAAGCGTTATCGAAAATATGCCGAAGGTAAGCTTTTCGGGTAGAGAAGCGGATAAAATATATATTTCTCCCGATTGTGATAAGATACTTTCAAAAAGTGAAAAGATAGCGGATGAGCAAAAAGATGACTATATTTCTGTTGAGCATCTTATGCTTGCCGTATTCGATAGTCCTACAGAAAAGATCAAAAAAATATTTAAAGATAACAGAATAACGAAAGAGGGATTTCAAAAGGCTCTTTCAAGCGTAAAAAACAGCAGAGTTACCTCAGATGATCCCGAACAAACGTATGATGCACTTGCAAAATACGGTACGGATCTCGTTGCAAGAGCTAAAGAGCAAAAGCTTGATCCCGTCATAGGACGTGACAGCGAAATACGCGACGTTGTCCGTATTCTTTCAAGAAAAACAAAAAACAATCCCGTCTTGATAGGAGAACCCGGAGTCGGCAAAACCGCCATAGCAGAAGGACTTGCCCAGAGAATTATGAGAGGTGACGTGCCCGAAGGACTTAAAAACAAAACCGTTTTTTCTCTTGATATGGGGTCACTTATCGCAGGAGCAAAATTCAGAGGTGAATTTGAAGAAAGACTCAAGGCGGTTCTTAACGAAATCAAAAATTCAGACGGAAAGATCATTCTTTTCATAGATGAGCTTCATCTGATAGTCGGTGCGGGAAAAACAGACGGCGCGATGGACGCAGGAAACATCTTAAAACCGATGCTGGCACGAGGTGAACTTCACTGTATAGGTGCGACAACACTCGACGAATACAGAAAATACATCGAAAAAGATGCGGCACTCGAACGACGTTTCCAACCCGTACTCGTAGATGAGCCCACGGTTGAAGATACAATATCAATACTCCGAGGACTTAAAGAAAAATATGAGATATTCCACGGCGTACGTATCCAGGACAGAGCAATAGTTGCCGCAGCGACACTTTCAAACAGATATATTTCCGACAGATTTTTACCCGACAAAGCCATAGATCTTATCGACGAGGCGTGTGCGTGTATCAGAACGGAGATAGATTCGATGCCTGAGGAGCTTGACTTATTACGCCGTAAGATCATTCAGCTTGAAATAGAAGAAACAGCACTGAAAAAAGAATCGGATACGCTGTCAATAGAACGCCTTGAAAAGCTTACAGAGGAGCTTGCCGCTGACAGAGAAAACTATAACACTCTCAAAACAAGATGGGATAACGAGAAAAACTCCGTTGAAGATGTCAAAAAACTGAAAGAGGAAATAGAAAAAACGAACGCACAGCTTGAAAAAGCACAGATGAATTATGAGTACGAAACGGCATCGCGGCTTAAATTTTCAACCCTGCCCGAGCTTGAAAGAAAATTGAAAGATGCACTTGAAAAAGCGGAAAAAACAAAGGCGGGTGAAAGTCTTGTAACAGATACCGTAACTGAGGAAGAAATAAACGAAATAGTATCCCGTAGAACGGGAATACCCGTTTCAAAGCTTGCAGGCGGAGAACGTGAAAAAATATTAAATCTTGCCACTACACTTCATTTGCGTGTTATAGGACAGGATGAAGCGGTTGATAAAGTATCGGAAGCCATCATCCGTTCACGTGCAGGTATATCCGATCCCAACAGACCGATAGGTTCGTTTATGTTTTTAGGCCCTACGGGGGTCGGCAAAACTGAGCTTGCAAAAGCACTTGCGGAAGCCATGTTCGATGACGAGCACAATATGGTGCGTATAGATATGAGTGAGTATATGGAAAAATTCTCCGTATCCCGTCTTATCGGTGCTCCTCCCGGATACGTCGGCTACGACGAAGGCGGACAGCTTACCGAAGCCGTAAGAAGAAAACCGTATTCGGTAATACTGTTTGACGAGATAGAAAAAGCCCATCCCGATGTATTTAACATTCTTTTGCAGGTGCTTGACGACGGAAGAATAACAGACAGCCAGGGAAGAACGGTCGATTTTAAAAATACCATTATAATTCTCACGTCAAATATCGGCTCGCAGTATTTACTTGAATGTGCGGAAAGCGGAGAAATACCCGAAAACGTAAAAGAGGGTATTACAGCACAGCTTCGTCAGTCATTCCGCCCCGAGTTTTTAAACAGACTTGATGAGATAATATTTTATAAACCTCTGTCACGTGACGATATCGGAAAAATAGCCGATATACTTATTAAAAGGATAGAGGATAGACTCTCTGAAAAAGGTCTTCACCTTGAAATAACGGATGGTGCAAAAAATAAGATCATATCATCGGGTTACGATCCCGTCTACGGCGCAAGACCTATGAAAAGATATCTGCAGTCAAGCGTTGAAACGATCCTTGCAAAAGCAATCCTTTCGCGTGAGCTTAATATAGGAGATGTCCTTTCGGTAGACGTAAAAGAAAACGGAGAATTATTCGTTAAATAAAACTAAAACAGATATTCGCTGTGTCAAAATGCACTCGTCGAATATCTGTTTTTTTAAAATAAAAGAAAAAAGGCTTGAAATATGTAATACTTTGTGATAGAATATGAAATTTGGTACGACTATGTACAAAGTATGTTTGAAAGAAGGCGTTTTGATGAAAGACCTTACCCCCGCACTGTTTTCGTCGCTCAAAGGATACAACGGAAAACAGTTTATCTCCGATTTGATATCGGGAATAATAGTTGCAATAATCGCGTTGCCGCTTTCAATAGCGCTGGCACTTGCTTCGGGCGTAGGACCTGAAGAAGGTCTCTATACGGCGATAATCGCAGGTTTCCTTATTTCGTTCTTCGGCGGAAGCCGTGTGCAGATAGCAGGACCGACAGCGGCGTTTGCCACCATCGTCGCAGGCGTCGTTGCCGAAAACGGTATGGACGGACTTATAACCGCTACGGTAATGGCGGGAATTCTCCTTATCCTTATGGGCGTTTTCCGTCTCGGTGCACTTATAAAATTCATTCCGTTCACTATTACAACAGGCTTTACGGCAGGTATTGCCGTAACGATCGTTATAGGACAGCTTAAAGACTTTTTCGGTGTAACTTACGCAAACGGTGAATCACCCGTTGAAAGTATTGAAAAGCTTGAAGCACTCATACATAATTTTTCAAGCTTCAATATCTGGGCGCTTATAGTCGGTATCGGAAGCCTTTTGATCGTTATTTTCTGGCCTAAAATAAAATACGTAAACAAGATTCCCGCATCGCTCGTTGCTGTCGTTGCAGGTGCGGCTGTCGTTGCGCTTTGTAATCTTGAAGTAAATACTATAGGTGATCTGTATACCGTAAGCAATGCTCCTCCTAAATTCTCGCTTCCGTCGTTCAGCTTTGATACGGTGAGAAACGTAGCACCCGATGCGTTTACAATAGCAATACTTGCAGCTATAGAATCTCTGCTTTCCTGTGTTGTTGCAGACGGTATGACGAACACGAAGCATAATTCAAACGCAGAGCTTGTCGCACAGGGAATAGGTAACGTAGGCTCGGCGCTCTTCGGAGGAATACCTGCAACGGGAGCTATTGCAAGAACCGCGGCTAATATCAAAAACGGCGGTAAAACTCCGATAGCAGGTATGGTACACGCTGTAGTGTTGTTCCTGATACTTATTTTGCTTATGCCTTATGCGGCACTTATTCCTATGCCCGTTATAGCATCCGTGCTTTTCGGTGTGGCATATAATATGTGCGGATGGCGTACTTTTGTGCGTTTGGTAAAAACAGCACCCAAAAGTGACGTTCTTGTACTTGTTTTAACTTTCGTGCTTACGGTAGTGTTCGACCTTGTTGTTGCGATCGCTGTCGGTATAATCCTTGCTTGCGTTATGTTTATGAAGCGTATGAGTGATGAAGTGACTGTAAGATCCTGGAGCTACGATGACAACATAGAGCAGTTGCCCGACCTTCCCAAAGAAATACGCGTTTACGAAATGAACGGACCTCTTTTCTTTGGCGCATCGGACAGAATTGCGGATATAACCGTTAAGGATTACACAAAGTGCCTCATTCTCAGAATGAGAAGCGTTTCAGCGATAGATTCAACCGCGATGAACTCTCTTGAAGCATTGTACGATAAATGCGCCGATAACGGTATAACAGTCATATTCTCCCACGTCAACAGTCAGCCTATGCGCGCGATGGAAAAAGCAGGCTTCGTTAAAAAGGTGGGACGTGATAATTTCCAACCGCATATAACAGAAGCTTTGACACTGGCTAAAGACAAAATCAAACAGTAATTAAAATAGCTTCCCTCGCTTGTTTTTAAGCAGGCGGGGGAATAACTATATAATTTGCAAAAAAGTATATTTTTTTCAGAAAAAGTACTTGACAAAACAGAAAAAGTCGAGTATAATAATCGAGGTTAGCAAAGGGTAACCGTTTTTTAAGGACGGCGGTTAGTGTAGGCTAACTCAGTACAGTTTATGTTTACATAAACGGAATTCACGGTGAGCATTATGACATTAAAAGATGCCATTGAGGGAAAGGAATACATAATCCGAAAAATAGAAACGGATGACGAGGAATTAGATGCGTTTTTGTTCTCGCTCGGCTGTTATGAAGGCGAGGCAATAACTGTCATCGCACACCGCAGAGGCGGATGCACCGTTTCGATAAAAGACGCCAGGTATAACATTGACAATCAGTTAGCCGAGGCTATAGAAGTATTCAACTGAAAAAGACAATCAAACGATTGTTTTTTTTCGACAAACGGTTAGCCGACGCTAACCACACCGCGATTAATATGTTAAAAATTATTTATTGATACAGAGAGGAAATATCCATGAGAATTGCTTTGGCAGGTAACCCTAACTCGGGAAAAACGACGATGTACAATGCCCTTACGGGTTCAAATGAAAAAGTCGGTAACTGGGCAGGCGTTACGGTAGACAAAAAAGAATGTCCGATTAAAAAAACGTATGCAGGTAACAGTGAGCTTATCGCCGTTGACCTTCCGGGTGCTTATTCAATGTCACCTTTTACAAGTGAAGAAAGCGTTACAAGCTCATACATAAAAAATGAAAATCTTGACGTTATCATCAACATAGTTGATGCTACGAATCTGAGCCGCAGCTTGTTTTTTACGACACAGCTTCTTGAACTCGGTGTTCCCGTTGTTGTCGCACTTAACAAAAGCGACATCAATAAGAAGAAGGAAACGAAGATAGATACAGAACTGTTATCCTCAAAACTCGGCTGTCCTGTCGTTAACACGATATCAACTTCTTCTTCTGGACTTTCAGCACTCGTTAAGGAAGCAGTAAATCATGCAAACAGCAAACAGAGCGCGCCTTACGTACAGGGTGAAATTGATCTTACAAATAAAACGGCGGTAGAGGCGGCAGACCGCAAACGCTTTGAGTTCGTAAATAAGGTCGTAAAGGAAGTTGAATCCCGCAAGGTGTTGACGAAAGACAAAAATATCGGTGATAAGATCGACGAGATACTGACAAACAAATGGCTCGGTATTCCGATATTTGCCGTTATAATGTGGGCAGTTTTCTGGATATCTCAGGCAGGTCCCGGCGTTTGGCTTGCAGAGGGTTATGACATAGGCGACAGACACCTTTGGGGACTCGTTGACTGTATCGGTTGGTTTAAAGATATCGTCGCAGGCTGGCTTGAGGGCTCACATGATATAATTCAGGCTATCATACTTGAAGGTATTATCGAAGGCGTTGCGGCAGTTGTCGGATTTTTACCTTTGGTTATGATAATGTATTTCCTTATCGCACTTCTTGAAGACTGCGGATATATGGCACGTGCTACGGTCGTACTCGATCCCATTTTCAAAAAAGTCGGGCTTTCGGGTAAATCCGTCATTCCGTTCGTTATAGGCACGGGATGTGCTATTCCCGGTGTTATGGCGTGTCGTACGATACGCAACGAGCGTGAACGCCGTTCAACAGCAATGCTTGCACCGTTTATGCCGTGCGGAGCAAAGCTTCCCGTGATCTCTCTTTTCGCAGGTGCTTTCTTCGATAATGCACAGTGGGTAGGAACGACGATGTATTTTGCAGGTATCGTCATCATCCTCCTTTGCGCACTTCTCGTCAACAGACTCAACGGATACAAAGCGAAAAAATCGTATTTTATCATCGAACTTCCCGAATATAAGGTCCCGTCCTTCTGGCTTGCGTTCAAATCAATGTGTCAGAGAGGCTGGTCGTACATAGTTAAAGCAGGTACAATAATACTCGTATGCAATTTCATAGTATATATGATGCAAACGTACAGCTGGAGCTTCAAGGCTGTTGATGATCCTTCAAGCTCCATCCTTGCAAGCATTGCAACTCCGATCGCTTACATAATAGCACCTATCGTCGGTGTTACTCTCTGGCAGCTTGCCGCCGCATCCGTTACAGGCTTTATCGCTAAAGAATGTGTCGTTTCAACGCTTGCTACCGTGTTTATGTTCGAAAATCTCATAAACGAAGATCTCGAGGCTGTGGGTTCTATCGGTGCATCCAATATGGGCGGTATCACGGTTGCCGCAGGTCTTGCATTCCTTATGTTCAACCTCTTTACCCCTCCTTGCTTTGCGGCACTCGGCGCTATGAATTCCGAGATCAACAGCAAAAAGTGGTTCTGGGCAGGTGTCGGACTTCAGTTCTCGGTAGGTTATACAGTCGCGTTTCTTGTGTTCTTCTTCGGTACGCTTTTCACAGGCGGAAGCTTCGGTGAATTCTGGATGCCCGTCCTCGGTTGGGCGATCGTCCTTTGCATCGTCGCAATCTTCACCGTGGCAGTTATCAGAAAAAACAAGCAGGTCAAAACCGAATACTCAGTTAAGGCAAAAGTATGAATATCGTTGATATAATTGCAGTAATTGCAATAATACTCGCCGTCGGAGGAGCGCTGTTTTACATCATCCGCGCCAAAAAACGCGGTCAGAAATGTATCGGCTGTCCATATTCAAAGCAGTGCAGCGGTAAATGCAGCACAGAGTGTAATTGCAAAAAAGATCAATAAAAGATAATAAAACCGTAAATAAAGAACCGTAGGCTCCCTTCGGTTCTTTTTTCGTCATTATAAAATTCTTTACAATCTTTATAAATTGCCTCAAAACGTAAATAATATCACGTGTAATTAATAAGCTTTTGATAAAAACTGTTGATTTTCTTTTTAAAGGGTGATATAATACCGACGGATTTTCAAAACCTCGACAGTTTTGAAATTAACAACAGCATAAACGGAGGATAGATTTGAAAATAGCAAAAGAATTTTTGTTAGCGGAAATGGCTGACGAATATAAAATTAAATACAGAATATCACCGCAAACAGAGATATCCGACGTATCCGAAATAAAAGTGTATAAAGACAACGAAATGATAGAGGTATTATCCGTTTCAACGCTCGGAAAACCAGCTTCTTCGGGATACGTGCAGATAAACGAAAAACTTGATCTTTCGGGAAATTACCGCATAGTTATAGAAGGATACGGAGAGAAAACGGTGATACCTCTTGAAATATTCGACAGCGAATATTTTGCACGGGAATATCATTATGACGGTGACGACCTCGGCTCTACCGTAAAAGACGGAAAAACAGTCTTTAAGCTGTGGGCACCTACTGCATCAAAAGTAGTGTTAAATCTTTTTACAGCAGGTGACGGCATTGAAGCATACAAAACTGCGGATATGGTAAAAGGTGAAAAAGGTGTCTGGGAATATGCAGAGAACTGCGGCCACGGAACGTATTACACTTATACCGTAACTACGTGTATGGGTACCCAGGAAGCTGTAGATCCTTATGCAAGATCAACGGGTGTAAACGGAAAAAGAGCGATGGTGACAGACCTTTTCGTAACAGATCCGGAAGACTGGGACGATGTAACGTATATGTCATCAATATCAAAGTATTCCGAAGCTGTGATATGGGAAGTACACGTAAGAGATTTTTCAAACAAAATATCATCCTCACAATATAAAGGTAAATATCTTGCTTTTACCGAAACGGGACTTGTCAACGAACACGGTAAATCAGTAGGTATAGATTATCTTAAAAAACTCGGTATAACACACGTTCATTTGCTTCCCGTATACGATTACGCATCGGTTGACGAAAAAGATCCTGACTCACAATTCAACTGGGGATACGATCCCGAAAATTACAACGTACCGGAAGGAAGCTATTCAACAGACCCGTATAATGGTGAAGTAAGAATAAAAGAATTCAAGCAAATGGTAATGGCTTTACACGAAGCGGGAATAGGCGTAATAATGGATGTTGTATATAATCACACATACGATGCAAACAGCTCGTTTAATAAAATAGTACCGTATTACTATTACAGATATACCGAATCGGGTACAAATTCATCAGCAAGCGGCTGCGGTAACGATACGGCATCCGAAAGATATATGTACGGTAAGTTTATGGTTGAATCCACGTCTTATTGGATGAAAGAATACAAGCTCGACGGTTTCCGTTTCGACCTTATGGGACTTCACGATCTTAAGACGATGCAGAATATCGAATCTGCAATTCATACTTTAAACCCCAACGCAATCATATACGGCGAGGGTTGGATGATGGGCTCAACACTTGATGGAAGCACACAGGCAAACCAATTTGAAATAAGCAAGATAACCCCGACGGGTAACGCTATCGGAGCGATCGCAGTGTTCAACGACGTAATGCGCGACGGACTTAAAGGAAGCGTATTCGGCAAGACTTCCCAGGGGTATATAAACGGCTCACCTACAGGCGAAAACCTTTCAAAAGTAATATTCGGTATCAAAGGCGGTGTCGGCTTCGGCTCGTGGTGTGTAAAAGACTCAATGGTTATAAACTATATGAGCGCACACGATAATAATACGCTTTGGGATAAATTGCTTTTCTCCGCTTCAAATTCATCCGATGATGAACGTAACAGAATGAACAATCTCGGTGCGGCAATAATTATGATATCGAAAGGAACACCGTTTTTTCTGGCAGGCGAGGAAATGCTGAGAACAAAAGGCGGGGACGAAAACAGCTACAAGTCCGATGACTCGGTAAACAATATAAACTGGTCGGTTTTGAAACACGGAAGCAGGGAATATATCACGGCGCTTTATTACAAAGGACTTATCGAAATGCGTAAAGCGTATAGGATATTCACAGATAGCAAAACCGAAATAAACTTCACGGAACTCGCAAACGGTATGCTGCTTGTCGATTTCAATAACGCAAACGGAATAAAAGCAAAAGCGGTAATAAATCCTTATAAAACACCACTTTCGTATACACTCGACGGCGAATGGAACCTTGTTGCAACACAAGACCTTTCGGGTTCATCCGTTATCGTAAAGGAAAGCGGTCAGATAACAATTCCTGCTATAGGTATCAAAATATACACAAACACCCTTGCAGATACGATCAGAAACAGTAAAAATTAAGAAAGGATAAGAAAATGAAAAAGATCATTACGTTATTTTTAGCGTTTATCGCTATATTTTCATCAATTTGTCTTTCGGGATGTTCTGGGAACGATACAGCGGATACTACCGACGCAGGTAATACAATTCCTGCTATGATCGATCCGATAGACAATAACTTCCGCACGTTTTATCAGATATTCGTCGGCTCTTTTTCCGATTCAAATAACGACGGTGTCGGTGATATACGCGGAATAATCAACCGAATGGATTATCTCAACGACGGAAATATAAATTCGGGAAAAAGTCTCGGCGTTCAAGGAATATGGCTTTCTCCCATTTTCAGCTCTCCTTCGTACCATAAGTACGATGCACGTGATTATTACAGAATAGACCGACAGTTCGGCACCGAAGAGGATCTTAAAGAGTTGATAGCTTTGTGTAAGGAAAGAAATGTAAAACTCATTCTCGATCTTGCGATAAATCATACATCTTCCACAAACGATTGGTTCGTTAAATTCAAGGAAGCGCGTGCAAAGGGAAATACGGAGGATAAATACTATAACTATTATTCCTGCGTATCAAATGATGAAAAGCAAAGCGGCATCACATATCAGAAAATATCTGAAATTGATTGCTGGTACGAATGTAATTTTTCGGGCGATATGCCGGAGCTTAATTACGATAATCCCGATGTCAGAGAAGATATGCTGAATGTTGCAAAATATTATCTTGATCTTGGAATTGACGGATTCAGATTTGATGCTATCAAGTACATCTATTACGGAAACACCGAAAAGAGCGTTGCATTCTGGGAATGGTATATGCAGCAGCTTAAAGCCTTGAAATCCGATATCTACTGTGTGGGAGAATGTTGGTCGGGAGATAACGAGGTAATTGAATATTACGGTGCGCTCAACTGCTTTAACTTTACACTTTCGCAGGCAGAGGGATTGATCGCAAAAGCCGCAAAGGGATCTTCTCTCACCAACTATACGAATTATATTGAAGCTCATCAAGATACGATCCTTGAAAAGAATTCCGACGCTATGATAATGCAGTTTTTGTCAAACCACGATATGGACAGGATTGCCGGTGCGTTTATAACGGAAAGAAATATGAAAATGGCGGCAAACCTTTATCTATTGTCTTCGGGATCACCCGTTATATATTACGGCGAGGAGCTTGGTATGAAAGGCTCTCGCGGAAGCGAAAATACGGACGCAAACCGCAGACTTGCAATGCCGTGGGGGGATTCCGACACTGTAAGAAATCCCATCGGTGCAACTTATTCAAAGGACAAACAGATAAAGTCAACCGTTGCAACGCAGACGGAGGATGAAAACAGTATGTATAACTATTACTGTAAGCTCATATCCATACGCCATAAATATCCCGCCATTGCTTGCGGCGACTATACATCTGTATCGTGCGGGAATAAAAATATCGGCGGATTTATAATAGAATATAACGGTGAAAAGCTGTGTGTCATTCATAACAATTCAACATCGGAACTTTCCGTAGACCTTGCAGGATGTAAAGATTTTGACGGATATCTGCCAAACACTCTCTGTGATCATATCGGTCTATCCGATGCTAAGCTCGAAGGTACGGTTTTGACAGTGGGGGCGCAGACGAGTGTAGTGATTAAATAAATTATTTTTCATTTTTTCAAAAAAACGGATAATTTATGATATGATCGGGGTATCATATTATATGAATGAAATGAGATTTACAAATTTTTTATCCAAAAGATTTATATATTTCATTCAAGAAATATAGTATGATAATGCCTGAAATTCACGATCAACTATTGACAAAAAGTGTAAAAAGTGCTATACTTCAAACGGCGTTAAAAGACGCGAAAATATTTATTTTAAGGAGGAGTTACTCTTATGAAGATGAGTAAAATCTTTTCTCTCATTCTTGCTCTTGTAATGGTTGCCTCTTGTTTTGCGGCATGCGGCAAAGATGACGAGAATGCAGGAACATATGATATCACTTTGTGGGTATCCGAAATAGAAGGCGTTGCTGCATTGTTCCAGCAGCAGATCGACGCTTTTGAAGCAGCTAACCCCGGCATAACAATAAATGCTAAGGTTGAAGGCGTTGCTGAATCCGAATCAGGTACTAAGGTTATTGCAGACGTTGCTTCTGCTCCCGACATCTACTGTTTTGCACAGGACCAGCTCGCTCGTCTTGTTCAGGCAGCAGCACTTGCTGAACCCGGTAAGGCAGCTACAGAAACGATCAAAACAAACAATGATGCAGGCTCCGTTGCAGCAGCTACTGTAGGCGGTAAGCTCTACGCTTATCCTATGACAAGCGACAACGGCTACTACATGTACTACGATAAGAGCATCATCTCAGAAGAAGATGCTGAAAGTCTTGAAAAGCTTATCGAGATCTGTGAACAGAACAATAAGAAGATCCGTTATGCTTTGGAAGATTCATGGTACACATCATCCTTCTTCTTTGCAACGGGTTGTCACTCTAACTGGACAACAAACGAAAACGGTGATTTTGTTTCCGTTGACGATACGTTTGCATCCCCCGAAGGCCTTATAGCTATGAAGGGTATGCAGAAGCTTGCTAAATCCACAGCATACGAAGCTGATGCAAGCGTATTCACGGATGCAGCTGTTGTAGTTACAGGTATCTGGAACGCCAATGCCGCTGCTGAACATTTTGGCGACAACCTCGCAGCTACAGACCTTCCTTCGTTCGAAGTAGACGGTAAATCCTATCACCTCGGCTCTTACACAGGTAACAAGCTTATGGGCGTTAAACCCCAGGACGATGCGAAGAAAGCAGCAGTTCTTTCTCTCTTGGCTCAGTACCTCACAGGCGAACAGTGCCAGAACGAAAGATATGAAAAATTCCAGTGGGGTCCTTCAAATAAGGCATCTCAGGCATCTGAAGCTGTTCAGTCCAACGTTTCCCTCGCAGCTCTTGCTAAGCAGGGCGAACACGGTATTCCCCAGGGTCAGATAGCAGGCGTTTACTGGGATACAGTTAAGCTTCTCGGCGCAGTTGCAAAGAATGCAGAAGATGAAGCTGCTCTCCAGAAGGGTCTTGATGATTACAAAGCAGCAGTGGATCAGTTCATCAAATTGACACCCGAACAGAGAACTTCTTACACTATAATCGGTGCTGTTAAGGGCACAAACTGGGATACAGACTTCACAATGAAAGAAGATCCCAAGGGCACATGGACATCCGAAGAAGCATTTGCTCTTGAAGCAGGTAATGAGTTCAAGGTTCGTCTCGGTATGGACTGGAAGACTGCATACGGTAACAACACAGATAACGCAGATGCAACAAATACCAACAAGGGTAACTTTGTTGTTGAAACGGCAGGTAACTACTTTATCCAGCTCGTATTGAACGAAGACGGAACAGCAGTTATCAATTTGGTTGCTGCATAATCAACAGAATTTTACCAACCTTAAATAAAATGTATATTTAGGGTTGTACGCTGAAGGCATTGTTAGCCGGCATACAGGGGACAAAAGCCTTGTGTCGGCTGACAATGCTTTCTTATTATGACAAGGAGCAGTATAAACTCGGTTTATATTTTTACCATGAAAAGATTAAACGATTTAGATTATCTGAAGCTAAATAAGTTTCAAGCTTTTTTGTATAAGCTGAAGCTATTTTTCTGTGCTATTCCTTCTTTTTTTAAAAATGTCGGATTGAAGATATTGAACTTCTTCACAAGCTGCGGCCGCGGTATCAAAAACGGAGTGCTCGATATCATTACAACGTTTGTAAAAGGTAATTGGGCTGTAAAGCTTTCATTTTTAATATTCGGTTTCGGTAACTTTTATTACGGTCAGATATTACGCGGTATTTTGTTTTTACTTTTTGAAGTAGTATTTATTGCATATATGATAATTCCCAGCGGCGGCGCATATTGGCTTTCAAAGGTGAATTGGTTTCAAAAAGGTGCAACAGTCGGTACTGTACAGGGACATAAAGAATATAACGCAATATACGACGTTGACGTATGGGTACCCGGGGACGACTCCGTTAAGGTACTCCTTTACGGTCTTTTAACCGTTATATTTATTATCGCTTTCATTTATACGTGGCGCTTACAAATAAAACAGTGCCGTATCTGTATGGATATTACTGCAAAGGGCAAAAAAGTTAAAAGCGGCAAGGATGATATGAGGTCGTTGCTCGACGATCAATTCCACAAAACACTTCTTTCTTTGCCGATTTTCGGCATATGTGCGTTCACCGTCTTGCCGATCATTTATATGGTTCTTATCGCTTTCACGAGCTACGATGCCGCACACGACGGTTATTCAAACCTTTTCTCGTGGGTTGGACTTGAGCACTTCAACGAATTGCTCGATTTCGGACAAGGCGGGCTCGGTCTTGCTTTTGGCGAGATACTTGCTTGGACTTTGATGTGGGCATTTTTTGCAACTTTTTCAAACTATTTTCTCGGAATGTTCGTTGCAATAATGATAAACAAAAAGGGAATCAAGATCAAAAAGTTCTGGAGAACCGTTTTGGTTATGACCATTGCAATACCGCAGTTCGTATCACTTTTGTACGTTGCTAAGCTTTTCGACAGATCGGGAATTATCGGCGGTATTCTTTACGAATGGAATCTTTTACCCGACTCAATGATTGCGGCTAATCAGTTTTCACTCTGGCAAAATCCGCTGTCGGCAAGAATACTTCTTATCGTTTTGAATATCTGGGTAGGTATTCCTTATATTATGCTTATGGCAACGGGTATTCTTATGAACATCCCGCAGGACCTTTACGAATCCTCCCGTATCGACGGTGCAAATACTTTCCAGCAGTATACGAAGATAACTCTTCCTTATATGATGTTCGTTATGGGGCCATACTTGCTTACAAGCTTTGTAAACAACCTTAACAACTTCAACGTCATATATCTGTTGACTCAGAATAACCAGCTTTTGAATACAGAACTCGGAACACCGGGCGGTGTATCTGTCACATATACAGATCTTCTTATAACGTGGCTTTATAAAATGACTCTGAACAGCAATGACAGTAAATACTATATGGCTTCAATAATCGGTATTCTCGTATTTGTGGTCGTTGCGGTTTTGTCATTGATCATATATAACGTAATTCCGTCTACAAGAAACGAGGAGGATTACAAATAATGAAAAACACAAACAATTCAACGATAAAAAAGACAGGGCTCGGTGCAAAAGCAAGCAGACGCCTCAGCAATACCGCCGTCTATATTATCCTCGTTTTAATAACTCTTATTTGGCTTTTCCCGTTTTTCGGAATCGTTCTTGAATCCTTCAGAGTTGAGTATTCCGGACAGGTAAGCTATCTTTTGCCTAAAAAGTTTGGATTTGATAATTATATAAAGCTATTCAAAGAAACCGACTTTTTCAGATGGTTTATCAACACCGGCATCATGGGCGTTGCAACAGCCGCTTTCCAAACTGTTTTCATTCTTTCAATGAGTTACGTTCTTTCCCGACTTCGTTTCAAAGGAAGAAAGCTTTTGATGAACCTGATGCTCATTCTCGGAATGTTTCCCGGATTTCTTACAATGATACTTATTTACAAAGTATTTGTTGATCTCGGACTCACGATGCAAATGGCTCCTTTGGGACTCGTTATCGTTTACTGTGCAAGCAGTGCTATGGGATATTACGTATCTAAAGGCTTTTTCGATACGATACCGAAGAGTCTTGACGAAGCGGCAAGAGTTGACGGAGCGACGCGTTTCCAAGTATTTTACAAGGTTATTATGCCGCTTTCGAAACCTATTATTATTTACACCGTCCTTATGGGCTTTATGGCGCCGTGGGGTGATTTTATGCTCGCAAGCTATCTCATTCACGAAAACAGCGAAGGTATGAACGTCGCTGTCGGTATGTTTGAGTGGCTCTCCAAAACCAATGTAAATACAAGTTACACTATGTTCTGTGCCGCAGGTGTTGTTGTAGCTATCCCTGTTACAGCTGTCTTCCTTGCCTTGCAAAAATACTACGTTGAAGGCGTAACAGGCGGAGCGGTAAAAGGATAAAAGCAATGAAGTGAAAGCTTATTAAACTTCATTTTCGTTTGAAAGCTTTCACGTTTAAATTTCGTAAAATATTTGTGCCGCCGCAACAGCGGCGGAATGGAGATTATTATGGCTACGGTTAAATTAACTAATGTAAAAAAAGTATACGGCAAAGACACGGTTGCGGTAGATAATTTCAACCTTGATATTGCCGATAAAGAATTTATTGTTTTCGTAGGGCCTTCGGGCTGCGGTAAATCGACAACGCTTCGTATGATAGCAGGGCTTGAGGATATTTCAGGCGGTACTGTTGAAATAGACGGTGTTGTAGTAAACGATCTTCAGCCGCGTGACCGTGATATAGCAATGGTATTCCAGAACTATGCGCTTTATCCGCACCTTACGGTATTTGAAAATATGGCGTTCAGCTTAAGACTTAAAAAAGTACCGCAGGACGTCGTTTATGAAAAGGTAACACAGGCAGCTGAAATACTCGGTATTACGGAATATCTTACCCGTAAGCCTCGTGCGCTTTCGGGCGGACAAAGACAGCGTGTTGCCATCGGACGTGCGATGGTGCGTGACAGCAAAGTGTTCTTGATGGACGAGCCGCTGTCAAACCTTGACGCAAAACTCAGAAACCAGATGAGAGCGGAAATAATCACACTCAGACAAAAGATTGATACGACCTTTATATACGTAACGCACGATCAGACGGAGGCGATGACTCTCGGCGACCGTATAGTTATTATGAAGGACGGATTCATCCAGCAGGTAGGCACACCCACGGAAGTATTCGATATGCCCGATAATCTGTTTGTGGCAGAATTTATCGGCGCTCCCAAAATGAATACATTTAAAACAGATCTCGTATATGAGAACGGCAAATATTACGTAACGCCTTACGGTGCAAAGATAGAAATAAGTGGAACTAAGGCTGAAATGCTGAAAAATAAGGGAATCGACTCAAGAAAAATAATTCTCGGTGTCCGTCCCGAACACTTCGTTCTTGCAAAGGAAAACGACCCTTATGCAATTCCGTGCAAGATAACTGTCAATGAAATGATGGGCAGTGAGCTTCATTTGCACGTAGTTGAGGAAAACGGTGATAAGCTTATCGTTCGTATTCCGACGATATCTCTCAGCGACGAACAGCGCAAGTCGCTTGTTTTCGGTAAGATTATACATGTTACCTTTGAAAGCAAAGTAATGCATTTCTTTGATCCCGAAACGGAAAAGAATATTCTTGTCGATTGATATTTTCTCAAAACAGCGCGCCTTCGTACGGTGCGCTGTTTTTTTATAAAGTTTTAAATATAAAGTAGATTTATACATTATATCTTGATATAATCAAACAAAAAAACAAGGTGATATAAATTGAAAAAAATAATAAATTGGTTTAAAGAATACGGCTATTATTATAAAATGCACTTCGTTGCAGGCGGGTTTGCTCTCGTAATTGCAATAATACTCATAGTTCAGATATTTACAAAAACCGACTACGATGTGTTCGTTACGTATTTGGGACCTTTATCCCATACAGTCGAGGGACTTGAATCTATTGAAAATGCTATAAAATCAACACTTGACGATGAGCTTTCGGAAGAAGTAAAAGAAATATCAATACGTGATATCGTATACCTCAATAAAGAGCTGTTTACGGAAAGTAAGAATAACGATATGTTTGTTTCCGCAACCTCAAACAGCGAGGCTGTTCAGCTTTTAAATAATGAAATCAGCGTCGGAGATTCATATATATACATACTTGACAAAGAGCAGTACGATATGATAAAAACTACCGGTGCGTTATCGAAATTGTCCGAGGTCGTTAAAAATGTCCCCGAGGGTGCCGACACGTACGGCGTTTCCTTGAAAAGCATCGACTTTGGAAATTCCTTTGCCTGCTTCGCAAACTACCGCGACGATATGATCTTATGTCTGCGTGCAAATACGTCCGGAAGTGCGATATCTTCACTTAAAGGCAAAGAAAAAGTCGAAAAGGAATTTGAACTCCATCGAAAGGTTTTTGAATCCATCATAAATTACACATCCGAAAAATAAAACATCCCCTTAGTGCGGACTCAAATTTTTGAGTCCTGCGCTGAGGGGATATCTTTTTAAGATCGGATCATTTCAAATAAATTCTCGAAACGATATTGCAAACGATCATCCAGAGTAATTGGTAAAGCACGATAACGAGTGATGCCACACCGCCTTCAAGACCTGCAAAAATGGAAAATGCGACGATCATAAGACCTATCACGATAGAAACAGTCGAAACGAGAATGCCCGTTTTTATTACAGAAGAAAGCTTTCTGCAGTTTGTGAGTGTCTTGAGAAGTGATTTTGCGGAGTTTTTGGATACTATAACGGCATCCGCACTGTTTGTCGTTTCCGAAAGTTCAGAGGTATCCGAACATTTAACCACACGTACGGGATATCTCTTGATATTGATCTCACCTGCGAGAAGGGATGTGTCAATATTCGGGTCAAATGTCTTGACAGCTATACACATACCTGCATCTGTCAGGTGCTGAAGAATAAGCGAGAAGTCTGAGTCAGCCGTATATTTGAGATAAAGCTTTGCAATGATCGTGCCGCCCGATGCCATATACATAATGCGTTTTGCATTTTTTGCTTCTGCATTTTCATCGTCTGCGGTATACAAAGGAATGAAATTTTTCGTTTCCATAAATGAAGCACTTCCGAGTAAAATGTGTTCTTCATTTACGGTTGCTTCAATACCATCCGTATCAACAGTGAATATTTTTACGTTATCCGTTTTTTCTATTTCTCGCGAAGCATTTTCAAAAACATCGTACAAAGGACCTCCGAGCTTTTTAAATACACTCGTTGCGGCATAGAGTATGTGGTCGATCCTGTTTTCACCGTACACACGCACCGAAAGCAATTTCAAAGCATACGAAGGGAACACCTCTTTGTCATCAAAGGAAACCACCGCAGAATCGGAAAAGTTGTCTGCGACACATTCTCCGACAAATGTACTGTCATCATTAAACGCTTCCTTGGATGCCTTGTAAAGCGGGAAAGAAAATGCGGTAAATAATGAAGAGGGAACTATGGCACTTAAAAGTATGAACGAGTATGTAAACGATACATCAAAACCTTTTTTGAGAATCAACAAAACAACAAAGACGACTATTGAAATAAGCAAGCAAGCAAGCGGTGTTGTCAGGAAGTAAGACTTTGCTTTCGAACTTTTACGCGTGTTTTGTACGAAGTTTTCGATAAAACTCGTTTTGTTTATTTTAAGCAAAGTGGGATTTTCGGGCAGATAACTGTAGAAATCATCACTTTCAACGGTTTTTGCTGCGGGAGTGTATTTGTCTATACAATATTTAGCTCTGTTGCTTGAGATTATTTTGAACGAAGATATTTCACGCTTGAGATCTCTGTATTCATTTATAAGTGCCGCTGTTATACATAATGAACAGGGAGCAAACATGAGCGTAGGATTTGCGGACGCCGTGATCGCTGTATATATCCCGAATACAATTGTTACGACGGAGAATAATGTCGGAAGTATCTGTGGGGTGATCTTGCCTGTAAATATAGCTTTAATGCCTGTAATGAAGCTTTCAAAGAAGAAAGCAAATGTTATAAGAAAGAGCTGGAATGACAAAAGAATGAGAACTCGGGGATTGGCAACGGGATCAATAAAATGCGGGATATTATCGTTAAGTGATACGAACGCTTCAAGCACGACCAAAATGATCGTCGAAAGTATTGCACCGATGAACTTCAAACGTGCCGAAGTGTACTTCTTTTTGTATTTGTCAAGAAAAGGCTTGCGCTGTGCGGAATTTGTAAACTCATTCGACGATTTTACCGTTTCACGTTCCATTTTCGGAGTTTTCTCGCCGACGTGTCCTAAAGAAATATTGGCTTGGGATGCCGATATGTCATTGTCATATACATCTTCAAGTGCTTTGGAAAAGTCCATTGCATGCATAATTTCATGTTGTGCGTCGTCATACCCATCTGTTGAGACCTCATCACTGCTGTAGGTTTGATTGTAATCGAGATGATGGTTTGAGTCTATGTCTTTTTCTTCCGCGTTTTGATCGATGTTATCATCGGAGGAAAATTGAACGGTTGGCTCTTCGTTTACAGCTTCCGCGACGATCGTTTTTTCTTCGCTTAAGCCGTCGTCTGTTTCTTTTATATTTATATCTGTTTTAGTTTCCGCTTCATCTTCAGGCTCATCAGCCTTATCCACAGTAAGAAAGGCGGCTGTGGGAGCATCTGAAAATTCAACGTCATCAAAATCTGCATCGTTGAAAAAGGAACGTTTCTTTTTCTGATCCTCGTCAGTATCGGTTATATTCATACTGTTGATGCTTCGTTGAGTGTCATTGTTTGATGATTTTTTTATCGGGGCAGGCTGAAAAACAGAATCATCGAGTCTGTCAAGAGTATCTGAAAAACCGACGAGCGAATCATTGAATTCAATGCTGTCGTCTTTCTTTGTAAATATTTCTGTAAGTGTATCATCGACAAGCTCGAAATTTCCATCGGGCAGATTATATTCTTCTTTCACTTTACTTCTTGACTTGCTGTCTGTGTCATCTGAAATTTGAATGACTTCATCTTTGATTTCTGTTTCTGCAAACTCTGTATCCGATGCTGTATCTGTTTCTTTATCTTCGGCTGAGTTTATTTCTTCAACATCCTGTGTGTCGAAAGAAATGCCGTCTTCGCTATCATCGTTATCGCTGTCAATGTCATTTGATATTCCAAGAGTCATATTCAGACGTTTTATAAGCTCATCGGCAGATATATCTTTTTTTTCTTTGTTATCCATTCTCTATCCTTTCTTTGTCACAGACAATTATTTTTTTATATATTTTTGCTTTGAAACTTCATTAAGTATTACAGCCGCAGCGCAAGATACGTTGAGTGAATTTACATTTCCCATCATAGGAATCGAAACTGTGAAATCACATTTTGACTTAACTATGTGTGAAACCCCGCTGCCTTCTGCACCAAGCACTACACATACGCCGCCGGAAAAATCACAGTCGAAATAATCTGTTCCTCCAAAATCCGCGGCATATACCCAAAGACCTTTCTTTTTAAGATCATCAACTGTCGAGGCAATGTTTGTAACTCTCGCTATAGGTAAATATGATGCAGCACCCGCGGAAGCCTTTACAGCGGTTGAATTTACCGTAGCGGATCTCCTTTTCGGAATTATAAGTCCGTGTGCACCTGCACACTCACAGGTTCTGATAATTGCACCGAGATTGTGCGGATCTTCTATTCCGTCGGCAATAACAATAAACGGATCCTGATTTTTTTCTCTGGCAAGAGACAGAATATCGATAACTTCAACGTATTCAGTACCCGGGATAAGTGCACATATACCTTGGTGAACACCGCCGTTGGTCATTTTATCAAGCTTTGATTTTTCCGCTTCTATTATCGGTATTCTTTTTTCCTCCGCAATAGCGCACAGATATCCCAAAGAACCGGTTCTTTCCGCGCGTATCACAAATATTTTATCAACATCCTTGCCTTTCTTAAGCAATTCACGTACCGCATTGCGGCCATATATTAAATTTTCGTTTTTTTCAAGTTCCATCGTTCTTCTCCAAAAAGTTCTATACAATAATGATACCATAAAAATATTGTTTTGTATATATATTTATAAAAATTTACAATATTGCTTGTAAAATTATGAGTGTTGACATATTTTTCTATGTGTGATATAATACGAAAAAAATTCGGAGTTTTCAAATGGATACGGTAAAAATAAACGCTTATGCGAAAATAAATCTTTTTTTGGAAGTAAAAGAAAGACTTCCGAACGGTTATCACGACTTGCAAAGTATAATGCAATCAGTAGGACTTTGCGATGTGCTTGAGTTCAGAAAGACCACGCATGGAGGTATTTATATAGATTGTCCGCAAATTGACGGACCGTGTGAAAATAATCTTATATACAAAGCGGCAAAATGCTTTTTTGATAAAGCTCAAATACCGCTTTCGGGTATAGAAATAAAAGTTGACAAGCAGATTCCCATAGGTGCAGGTCTTGCAGGTGGATCTACGGATGCCGCAGCCACACTCAAAGCACTGAACTTGCTTTACGGTGTGCCTTTTTCGACAGAGCAGCTTATGATCATGGGAAAACCCATAGGTGCGGACGTACCTTTTTGCATCTGCGGCGGAACCGCACTTGCAGAGGGAATAGGGGAAAAATTAACACCGATAAATAAAATGCCTGATTGTTACATCGTCATAGCTATAGGCGACACGTCGGTAAGTACAAAATGGGCGTTTGAGGAACTCGATAAAAAACAAAACCGAAATATCGTATCTGTAAAAAATATCGTATCAGCTCTTGAAACAGGAGCTCTTGAAAAGATATCAAATGAGTTTTATAATGTCTTTGAAACAGTATCCCCTTATGACGAAAATATAAAAAAAATTATGTACGCGTTTTCTCCGCTGGGCGTACTGATGAGCGGAAGCGGTCCGTCCGTTTTTTCTGTATACGCAGAAGAAGAAAATGCAAAAAAAGCAACAGATGAGCTTGTTTCAAAGGGCTACAGGGCTTTTTTCTGCACTCCTGTCAATGGTTGATATTTTCCCGTGCTTCGTCACGGGATTTTATTTTGAAGAAAAATCACATTTCTTATTGATTTATCAAAGTATTTGTGTTATAATTACGGTCGGGTTATAATAAATTAAATATTTATTGCTTATTCAGAAACGATAACGGAGAATTAAAAATGAAAATTCCTGAAAACTATAAATCATCGCTTGATCTGTATTCAACACAAAAAGCGATATCACTCATTAAGCGCATATTTGAGGATAATTTCAGCGGCGCTATGTCGCTTCAACGCGTATCTGCACCGCTGTTCGTAACGGAAGCGTCGGGACTTAACGATAATCTCAACGGCATTGAAAGGCCTGTCAGCTTTGATATTCCCGCTGTTGGTTCGGAAGCACAGATCGTCCACTCTCTTGCAAAATGGAAGAGAATGGCACTTGCAAAATACGGATTTTCTCACGGCAAAGGCCTCTACACAGATATGAACGCTATAAGACGTGACGAGGATCTTGACAATATTCACTCAATTTACGTCGATCAGTGGGACTGGGAAAAAATAATTTTTGAAGAAGAACGTACAACGGAATATCTTTACGCAACCGTAAAAAAGATCGTTGATGCCATATGCGATACACAGCAGGCGATAAACAATATTTTTCCGCAGTTAAACGGTAAATTGAACCGTGACGTTAAATTTATCACAAGCGAGGAACTTCGCGCTCTTTATCCCGACAAATCTCCCAAAGAAAGAGAACTTCTGATAGTGAGAGAATACAAAACCGTATTCATCTCTCAGATAGGTAAAAAGCTTTCCGACGGTTCTGTGCACGACGGACGTGCCCCCGATTACGACGACTGGGATCTCAACGGAGATATTTTGTTCTACAACGAAGTTTTGGATATTCCGTTTGAAATATCCTCAATGGGTATAAGAGTAAACGCAGCATCACTTACATCACAGCTTGCGGAAAGAGGGGTTTCCGAATGGGCAGAAAAACCCTTCCATTCAATGCTCTTGAATAATACCTTACCGCTTACCATAGGCGGCGGTATAGGTCAGTCGCGTCTTTGTATGCTGATCCTTAACAAGGCTCATATAGGTGAGGTGCAGTCATCCATATGGAGCGATGAAATAGTTGACACGTGCAAAAAGCTCGGCGTTGAACTCCTTTGAAAAATCATAATTTTAAGGGTATCGGTGATATGGTGTCGGCATACACAAACGACTCGTACGTGCGTTTTCATATGCCGGGACACGGTGGAAAAAGCGGCCTTTACGACCTGTCTGATTTATTCGGATGTGATATAACGGAAAACTCCGAAACCGATAATCTGTACGATCCTTCATCAGGCGGTCCCGTTGAAAAAACATTAAAAAAAATCTCCGATATCTACGGAAGTAATACGTGCGTCGTATCCGCACACGGTGCAACAGCGGCAATACGTACTGCTGTATATGCCTGCACGATTTTAAAGGGAAGAAAGTTTTTACTTGACAGATGCGTACATACTTCTGTGATAAATTCACTTGCGCTGTGCGGCTGTGATTTTTACTATTTTTCTTCTTTCGGTGAACTGAAAACGCTGATTGAAAACCACAGCGGCGCAACCGTTATCATAACCTCACCTGACTATTACGGCAAGATGAAAGACGTATCTTCGTACGTTGAATTATGTAACAAAAACAACTCGTTTCTTATAGTCGATAATTCACACGGCTCACATCTTCGCTGGTGTAATGGGGTAGTACACCCGATTTCCGCAGGTGCTCATTTTTGTATTGATTCGGTACATAAAACCCTTCCCGTGCTTACAGGAGGAGCGATTCTTCACAGCAACGTATGCGATAGGGGATTATTGCTTTGCGGAATGAGGCTTTTTAATTCCACATCGCCATCGTATCTTATCGCCGCATCGGTCGATCGCGCAATGGATTATATGAAAAAAAACGGCAAACAAGCAGTAAACGCTCTTATAAATCGCATCGGCATTTTTGAAAAAAGTATCTCATCCTGCGGAATAAAACGTGAGCGCTTCGAGCTTTGCGATCCGTGCAGAATAACCCTTGTATCCGATGATATAAACGGTAAATTTTACGATATGGAATCACTCAGCCGTTATTTGCAAGATAATAAAATAATAGTTGAATTTGCTACAGTTGACAGATGTGTTATGATTCCTTCATTTTTTAACACTGATAAAGATTTTGAAAAACTTGCAAAAGCAGTTTTGGATTTTACAAAAGAATTTGAACCTACAGCTGTCCTTTCTCCAATCAGGGAATACCCGATATGCAAACGTGCCGTACGGCTTTTTGATGCCTTCTTTGCAAAAAAAATATCACTTGAAGTAAAAATTGCAAAGGGGGCGGTAGCTGCTGAAACAAAATATATTTACCCGCCCGGAATACCTATTGTCACCCCCGGAGATGTTATAGACGAAGAAGTGGTCGGTATCTTGCTTGAAAATAATATAATCGAAATAGATGTGATAAATAATGAAAAAAGTTACACTTAACAGAATATATGCTAACGAAGAAGTAAAGCATCTTCTTTCAGGAGCGATCGAACGAGGTAATTTCTTTCACGCAGTAGTGCTTGCAGGCAAAGAAGGAACAGGAAAAAAGACACTTGTAAACGACGTTATCTCGGCTATGGCTTGCAAATCAAATAGCGCACCATGCGGAGAATGTGATATTTGCCATAAAATAAAAAACGGTGAATGTGTTGATATATACACGATAAAAAAACCCGAAAACCGAGCTTTGGTGCCGATTGAATCAATTCGCGATATTTATTCTTCCATTTCATACAAGCCGAACGATCTTGATTTTAAAGTGTATATTTTACCTGACGGAGATAAAATCGCTCCGAGAACACAAAATGCACTTTTAAAGCTTCTGGAAGAACCGCCAAACGGTGTATATTTCTTTATACTTTGTGAGGACGAAAACAAGCTTTTGCCGACAATACGCTCACGGTGTGAGATATTTCATCTTGAACGGCTCTCTGACGACACAATCAGATCTTATTTAAAGCAAAACAATATCGAGGGTGATATTGAAACGGCAATAGCTCTTGCTAAAGGATCTTACGGCAAAGCTCTTGATATTCTTTCCTCCGACAGTACAGTGCTTCACATGCGTAATATTTCCGATAAGATAATTGAGCTTTTATTAAGTAAATCAGGCAGCGAATTTGATTTAATATCCTATCAAGTGGAAAATATAAAATCAATGCAGGATTATTGCGACGTTTGCCGAATGATCCTTTCGGCAATACGCGATATAATTACCGTAAAACAGGATGCGGAACTTCCGTTTGAATATTTTACAGACCGTGAAGACGCGGAACTGTATGCACAGATATATCCGACTGCGACGCTTCTGGCGATGTGTGACGTACTTTTTGAAGTTTTGCAAAACGAAAATATAAATGCAAGACTTACTCTTACCGTCACAGAATACTCATCAAGGCTTTGGAAAACAAAATATAACGGAGATAATAAATGTCTGAAATAAAAACGAATACAAACCAAAAAAATACGTATCAGAAGTATGGCAAAAAACCTTTCCGCCATAATAACAACAATCATAAGGCAAAGCCGAATACAGAGAAGAAAAACGGAAAATATGAACGTCCCGAAATAGAAATTCCCGAGGATATGATCCCTATGCCGGAGGCTTCTGAAATATCGGACGATTCCGAGAAAAAAAGCTCTTTTTTGGGTGAATTTGTCACGGTTATAGAAGAGCCTGCCGAAAAACAATATGAAATAGTAGGCGTTAAATTTGATAATTCGGAAAAAGTATATTATTTTAATCCGGGTGATAAAAAATATACGCTTTTCTCTAACGTCATCGTTGAAACGGCACGCGGACTTGAATTCGGTGAAATAACAGTTGAAAATAAGACGGTGAGCGAAAGAGAAGTAATACTTCCTTTAAGATGCGTTGTACGCCTTGCAACCGAAGAAGACGAAAAGAAAAACGAGGAAAATATCAAAAAAGAAAAAGAAGCACTTGAAGAATGTCAAAAGCTTGTTGAAAAACATGAGCTTCCGATGAAGCTTGTCGAAGCTGAATATACGTTTGACAATTCAAAGCTGTTGTTTTATTTCACATCGGATACAAGAGTCGATTTCAGAGAGCTTGTAAAAGATCTCGCCTCTCTTTTCAAAACAAGAATAGAGCTTCGTCAGATCGGAATAAGAGATGAAGCAAAAATGATGGGCGGTCTTGGAATTTGCGGCAGACCTTTTTGCTGTAAAACATTCTTGAGCGATTGCGGTCAGGTATCTATGAAAATGGCAAAAGAACAAAATCTTTCACTGAATTCCGTAAAGATATCCGGTACTTGCGGAAGACTTATGTGTTGCTTGAAATTTGAACACGAAACTTACGAAGAAGAAATACGCCTGACACCCAAAGTCGACTCCCTTGTAAGAACTCCCGATGGTGACGGTATCGTTGTCGAATGTTCACCGCTTGCAGGTACAATAAAGGTGAGATTATCTGCAGATCCCGATGCCGCGCCGAAACAATATCACAGAGATAATGTGAAGAGCATAGGATATGTAAAACGCGAAAAAAACGAAGCGGAAGCAAAAAATAACAAATAAAATAGCAAATATTGTTGTTTTATTTCGATTTATACAATGTTTTTTAATATTTATGTCATAATGTTGTGTTAATATTGTGGCTCGGACCGATAAAGTCCCGATAATTTTTCAGAGGTATTTACAATGCAATTTAAAAGAATAGGTGTTTTAACATCCGGTGGAGATGCTCCCGGAATGAATGCTGCGATCCGTTCAGTTGTTCGCACTGCTATAGGCAGAGGAGTTGAAGAAGTATACGGAATATACAGCGGTTATAAAGGTCTCATTGAAGATGATATGGAACTTCTCAGCATACGAAGCGTTTCCAACATCATTTCTCGCGGCGGCACTATGCTTTATTCCGCTCGTTGCCCCGAATTCAAGACAGAAGAAGGAATGCAGAAGGCCGTCGAAGTATGCAAAAAAAGAGGAATTGACGGTATTATTGCCATTGGCGGCGACGGTACATTCAGAGGCGCAACAGATCTTACGTTGAGAGGAATTCCTTGTATAGGTATTCCTGCAACTATTGACAATGATATTTCTTCTACAGACTACACAATAGGCTTTGACACGGCAATGAATACCGTTGTTGAATGGGTTGACAAGCTCCGCGATACTTGTGAATCTCACGCGAGATGTAATGTAGTTGAAGTTATGGGCAAGTACGCAGGTGACATAGCTCTTCATACAGGCATTGCAACAGGTGCTATTTCCATAGCTGTTAGAGAATTACCATATGATGAAGAACACGCAATACAGAAGATATTGAAGGCGAGAGAAAACAAAAAACGTAATTTCATCGTTATCGTTGCTGAAGGAAAGCAGGATTTTGCCGAAGCTTACGCTAAACGTATCGAAGAAAAAACGGGAATAGAAACACGTTTTTCAAGACTTGCACACGTACAAAGAGGCGGCAATCCTACAGTACGCGACAGAGTAACGGCATCTCTCATGGGTAAAGCTGCCGTTATGGAGTTGCTTGACGGCAAGAGCAATCTCGTTATATGCGAAAGACAGGGCGTTATCACGTCTATGGATATAAACAAAGCACTCAAGATAGACAGAATGTTCAAAGATCTTATGACACCCGAAGAATATGCAGAACTTGAAGCGGAAGGCTCACTCGTTGAAATGCGCCGTCATTGCGAAGCAAGAGCTGCAGCAAAACTTAACCTTTACAGAATTTCCCAGGAAATCTGCAAATAATCGAATTAAAAAGTGCGCTTGTGTTCTCATTAGCGCACTTATTTTATAATCAATATGGGGGCTAATATGAAAAGAGTATTAAGTGTCGTTCTTTTTATTTCTGTTTTTATTTCATCCGTATTTGCACTTACAATTACTCCTTCTGCACGAATTGAAAACGAAATAACGAGAAATCCCGATTATATCTACAAAGACTATGTTGATGAGATATACGATCAAATGTTTGATTTTGATTCATATGTTGTTTGTTCTGATACAACAAACGGACAATCCTACATTGAAATCGATATTCATTCGTGGAATATGGATATAAATGTTGCAAAACAGCTGTTTGTTTCAATGCACAGGCAGTATCCTGAATTGTTTTTTCTTTCCGGCAGGTTTGGATTTCTGATAGATGTTAACAATGTTGCACACAGAGTTATTATGTATTCGGAATATCTTAAAGAAGATATTCCGAATATGATAAAACAGATTGAATACGAAACGATAAGCGTTCTCGGCGAAGCATCAAAAATACCTACCGACTTGGGAAAGGTCCTTTATATTCATAATTACATAACTCTTAACACGAGATACAACGAAGATGTTCTGGAAGGCAGGGAAGGAATTCCGTCGGTATATAACATCTACGGCGTTTTGGTTGACCGCGATGCGGTATGCCAGGGGTATGCGTACACATTCAATTATTTTATGCACAGACTCGGAATATTGTCGGATTTTGTAAGAAGTGCCGCAATGGTGCACGGATGGAGCATCGTCAAGCTCGGTGACTATTGGTATCATATCGATCCGACATTTGACG
>JAZOSS010000023.1:0-8720 GCA_045657205.1 Eubacteriales bacterium | reverse complement strand
ATATATAGTGGTGCCGGTGACCGGGGTCGAACCGGTACGGGATATAATCCCACGAGATTTTAAGTCTCGGGCGTCTGCCTGTTCCGCCACTCCGGCACATTGCCTCTCACTGTTCAAGTATTGTATCACACTTTTTTTGTTTTGTCAAGTCTTTTTTTAATTTTCTTTTTAAAAAAGATTTTTTTCTTTCATTATTCAAAGTAGGAAGTTTTACTTACCTCTAACTACGTGCACTGCACTCTTTTTTATTTTGCAACACACATTCGATCGGGCGGTTTATCATATCTCTTCGCCTGTGTTTTTCTTATACCCTTCTCCGAACACCGACGTTGCCGAAGTGACGATGATAAAAGCATTTTCGTCTTCCTGTCTTACGATATCCTTCGCTTTGGGAAAATTTCTTGACTGAAGGACGCACATAATTATTTCTTTATTATGATCTGTATACGCTCCTTTTCCGTCAAGAAAAGTTACCCCCGTTTCAATTTCAAGCAAAAGTCTTTTAGATATCTCTTCAGGTCTATCGGAAATGATATACACGAGTCTTGCCATATCTGATCCGTACAAAACCGTATTTATCACCCTTGTCTGCAAAAATGCCGCAACCGCCGCATAAAGTGCGGGAGATACGTTTTTGAAGCATACAGCAGATGCAACTATTATTATGCAGTCTATCACCAAAAACAGCGTACCTGTACTTATATGTCTGTATTTTGTTCTCAAAACCCGTATTATTATATCGGATCCGCCTGTTGTTGCACCGAATCTGAAAACGAGTCCTATACCGACACCTGTGAGAAGTGCTCCGAATATCGCCGCAAGAAGCACGTCGTGCGTAAGATCGAGTTCAAATTTTGCTATAACATCCATAAAAACAGATGCAAGTCCTACCGTGTACACAGTAGAAAGCATAAATTTGATCCCAAACTTCACAGCACCGAGAATTAGTATCGGAATATTTATCAAAAACACCCACGTACCCGTTTGAAATATGCCGACACTTTTACCAAGTATTATGGATATTCCCGACACTCCTCCCGGAGCAAGACTGTTACTTTCAAAGAAAAGCGTTACACCTGCGGCATATATCAGTGCGCCGAGGGATATCATAAAAAATCTTTTCAAAAATTCCGTTTTACATTTCATACAATCAACCCATAAATAAGTTTCCTATATTTCTTTCAGCAACCACATATATAACGTAGTCGGGAGCAAGCTCTTTAAGGACATCTTTATCAATATTGTAATCCCACATTTCACCGATGTAAAGCTCGGAAAAATGTTCCGCCGTATAAGGCAGCATCTGCATAGAGTACGAATCACGTACCATATACGCCGTAGGAAGTCCGTCGCCGTTTGCCGTAAGCTTAAATGCATCGATAGCTTCCGGTCTTGATATTGTTTCGGGTTTTTCATAAAATTCGTTCACCTTGCTTTCAAAGCGAGGAACGAGGTGAGGAACGCTTTCGCGTATTCTTTCTTCAATACCGATAAATCCCGCAAGATCTCCGCCTATATCCGTAGTGTATTTTATATCGAAATCATCCATATCATACGGTGCAGCATTCGGGTATTTCTCTGCTATTTTCTGCATAAGACTGCGGTATCCGAAATATGCCCCTATTTCCGTCCAGTGAGTATCGGTCTGATAATACAGTTTTCCTGCGTTTTCATTTTCTTTTATCTCATCAGTAAGATCAATAACGGATATACCGTTTATTTCGGACATTTTCTTTGCAAACGCACTCATCCTACTTTCATTTTCTTCAACTACACTGTTTTTGATTCTGTCCGAAACATCGCTGTCACCGTAAATCGTAAGCGGATTGGGAGCGCAAAGAATGATTATCTCAGTTTCTTTACCTGTACACTTTCTTACATCATCGACCAAGCGCTTTGCGTTTCTGTCCATATATATGAGTTGATTATTGGAAAAGGCATTTTTTCTTGTATAGTCTTTAAGTGTCTGCTCATAAAACAGTCTTGAGCCGCTGCCTGTAATAATATTATCAGGGTCTGTAGTCTTTTTCGGAACCGACGTATACGCAGGAGCGGATACCCCCTTCCCTTTCATCTGTGCCGTTATCATTATATCACTGTTGTTGCCGTTTTCGACCGATATAATAAACAGTCCGTCAATGCAAACCGTTTCCGCGGGTTTTCCTCCGCATTTACCGACTATTCTCGCTCCGTCTTCAGCCTTACCGAAAACAAGCGTACTTCCGCGTACAACGGAAAGTGCCGTATATATCTGCGGTTTTTCCGTGGGAATTCCGTCTGTGGCAATCTCGCCGTACGATGAAGATGTAACATCATCGAGCCATATATCAAGCTCGTCTTCTCTCACTATATGCACAACTGCATCAACCCCGTCACTTTCATAAGCCAAAATATTGGTAGTGAATACAACGTCTGCATAACTTGATGCAAAATACGGTTTCAAAAGCGCTCTTTCATTTTCTGACGGTATTTGCAAAAGGAGCTTCGTATTTCCTTTGATACCCGAATCTTTTTCAGCCGTTGTAACGGTTATACCGTTTTCTTTTTCAGCAACCGCATATTTCAACTCAAGCGGTGACATATCTACCGTATACGTTATATTTTTCACGGTCTTTTTCATACCAACACGTTCCGCAAGTTCTTTTCCGTCAGTTTCCGTCTTTGTGATCTCAAGGTCGTTTATATTGAACGGCGTGAACGCTTTACCGACATCCTGTGCTATTGCATCGTATACGTAGTACGCACCGAGAGGGTTTATTGAATTTTCCGTATTATTATAAAGGCTATAGTCTGTATAATTGTTTATTACTTCGGCAAGAGATGATATATCCACCGTCGTATTTGCATTTATATACTCGATAAGCTTTACACAGCGTGTATTTTTTGATATTTCATCACCGAACGGTGATATTTCGTCGTACACAGTCTGTGTATTCGGTATGATGTAAAGATGATAATCGGCACCGCTGTTTTCATAAAACGACTCTACGTTCTGAAGCGTATTTGCAATTTTTGAAAGCTCTTCTTCCGAATACGCATATTCACCATTAAAGTCTTTTTTATAATCAAACGCATCCGTCTTTACAGGAAATAAAAATCCGTTTTTTCCGTTTTTAACACCGTTTGATGAAACAGTACCTGTGAGATTATACACCGTTTTTCTGAATATTGATGCAGGCGTATTTTCACTTACTGCCCCGTAGGCGGAGTGTGACAGCTTTTGAAAAAATCCTGTTTCATTATCATTTGAATAATTTTCCTTATAAACACACGCGATCGCCACTGAAAAATATACGATCGCAAGCAATATAATGACTGCAACGGTTAATATTACCATTTTTCGTGTTTTCTTTGACATAAAATCATCTCCGTAAAATCATTTTATTTTCAGATGCGGAATAGTATTATACAGCTTACATTCTATCACATACATATCGATAATGCAAGTGTAAAGTTTGAATATTTTCGGGAGTTATCAAATGACAAAATATGAAGATTTCAAAGGGCTTACGTCCGAAGAAGCAGTACTTTCTGCAGAAAAAAGCGGAAAGAACCGTGTAACGAGAAAAAAACGCCATTCATTTTTCAAACAATTTATTTCCTCGTTCAACGATCCTATAATCAAGATCCTTTTAGGAACCCTTTTTATCAACGCCTTGTTCTGGATAAAGGATTTTGATCCGTACGAAGCAGTAGGCATAGTATCAGCGATACTGATTTCGACGTTTATTTCCGCACTTTCCGAATACGGATCAGAGGGAGCTTTTTTATCTCTGCTTGAAGAAAGCGAAAAGTGCACGTGTTCTGTAATAAGAAATGGAAAAATATCCTCTTTACCGCCTTCGGAGCTTGTATGCGGTGACATCGTTTTACTTATACCGGGAGAAAAAATACATGCCGACGGGATCATCGTATACGGAAAAGTAACGGTAAACCAATCGGCGCTCAACGGTGAAAGTAAGGAGGTAACAAAGATACCTTCCGACAGTGGAAGTTTTGGCGGAATACTGTCACAAAACACTCTGCTTTCGGGAACGCTCATCTGCGAAGGTGACGGACTTATGCAGATAGCGGCAGTAGGCGACGATACGTATTACGGAAAAATAGCAGGCGAGTTACAGACAAAAGGCGCGGAAAGCCCGCTTAAAGAAAAGCTTTCGGTGCTTGCACGTTCCATAAGCAAGCTCGGATTTTTTTCTGCCTTTCTCGTAGCGTTTGCGGATCTTTTCAACACGGTAATAATAGATAATTCTTACAATAAAGAGCTTATATTTACATTTTTATCTTCTCCTGCGTCAGTGATGCAAGCGTTTTTGCACGCTGTAACTCTTGCACTGACTGTCATTATCGTTGCAGTCCCTGAAGGTTTACCTATGATGATAGGTGTGGTACTTTCCGCAAATATCAAAAAGATGAAAAAAGACAACGTACTTGTACGAAAACCCGTGGGGATAGAAACAGCAGGCTGTATGAATATACTGTTCACGGACAAAACGGGAACGCTTACGTACGGCAAGCCGACTGTGTCAGATTTTATTATGGCAAACGGTGACGTTCTTCCCTTTTCCTCTTTCAGACAAACGACAGCTTACAAGCTCTTTTCCCGTTGCAGTATTTTAACGTCGTCCTGCAAACGCACCGACGGTGAAACGGTTGGCGGAAATAACACTGACAGAGCTGTTTTTTCGATATCCGATGAAAAATACTCTAAAGGCTTTCAAGTAATCAAGACGGTTGAATTTACAAGCAAAAGAAAATACTCCTCAACGGCAGCTTTGAAAGATAACAAAAAAACAACGTTTTACAAAGGTGCGTACGAGGTCTTGTTTTCAAAATGCACGCACGGCATTGACAGATCGGGAAACGTCGTTACAATTGACAAAGCCTTTAGTGATAACATAAAACAGTTTGCAGAGAACAGCGGTCGTATCCTTTTACTCGCTTATTCAGAAGACGGTGACGAGGATCTTACGCTAATTTGTGCCGTAAATATGAAGGACGGTCTGAGACGTGAAGCGAAAAGCTCAGTAAAACATCTTCAAAAAGCAGGCGTTGACGTTGTTATGATAACGGGTGACGGACCTGACACGGCAAAATCCATAGCTGTTGATTCGGGCATTCTTTTCGGAAGAAGGCGGAAGATCGTAACTGGACTTGAGCTTTCGGAAATGACTGATTCTGAAATCAAAAAAGAGCTTCCCAATATTGCCGCAGTTGCAAGAGCATATCCCGAAGACAAAAGCAGACTTGTGAAAATTTGTATGAGTGAGGGGCTCGTTACCGCGATGACAGGTGACGGAATAAACGACTCCCCCGCCTTAAAGCACGCAGACGTCGGTTTTGCACCGGGATCGTCCGCATCGGTAGCAAAGGAAGCTTCAGATATAATCATACTTGACGATAATATTTCATCTGTGACAAAAGCAGTACTTTACGGAAGAACGATACTGAAAAACATTAAAAAATTCTTACTGTTTCAGCTGACTATGAATTTCTGTGCCGTTGCCGTTTCCCTGTTTGCGCCATTGATAGGCTGTGAAACTCCCGTAACCGTCTTACAGATGCTGTGGATAAATATTATAATGGATACTCTGGCAGGGCTTGCCTTTGCAACAGAAGAAGCGAGAGAAGAATATATGAGCGAGCCGCCGACAGGAAAAAACGAACGGATACTGACAAAGCCAATGATCGTAAACATACTGTACAGCGGCATTATATGTGTTGTAATTATGCTTTGGTATCTGCTTTCAGATTTTGTTTATAATTTCTTTTCGGGGCATAACACGGAATTTTACTGCGGTTTTTTCGGTCTTTTCGTTTTTTTGGGTGTTTTCAACTGCTTTAACGTAAGAACACACCGTCTGAACTTATTTTCGCATATAGCAAAAAATAAATTATTTATTCCGATAATAAGTACGGTCGTCTGCGTTCAGCTTTTGCTTATGTACTTTGGAGGAAGTGTTTTTCGCTGTGCTGTACTGAATTTCAGGCAAATATCTTTCGTTCTGCTTTTGTCGTCACTTATTATACCTCTTGATATGATCAGAAAGCTCTTCTCAAAATAGTTGATTAATATAATATTATACTTGACAACGATACCCTTATGTAGTATAATATACATTAACATAAGCATACATATGGGGGAACTATGAAACACAAGCCCGGATTTTACGAAAAATATATTAAACGTCCGCAAGACTTTATTTTATCACTATTAGCTTTGGTCGTCCTTTCCCCCGTTATACTTATCATTGCATTGATAGTGCGTATAAAGCTCGGTTCTCCTGTCATTTTCAAGCAAGAGCGTCCGGGACTTAACGGAAAGATATTCAGACTTTACAAATTCAGAACGATGAGTGACAAAAAAGATGAAAACGGTAATCTTTTACCCGACGAACTACGTTTGGGAAAATTCGGAAAAACACTTCGAAGCACGTCGCTTGACGAGCTTCCGTCGCTTATCAACATAATAAAAGGCGATATTTCGATCGTCGGTCCGCGTCCGCTTCTTGTAAGATATCTTCCGCGGTATAACGAGCATCAGGCAAGACGCCACGAGGTTCGTCCGGGATTCACAGGTTATGCACAGACAAACGGAAGAAACGCCATAACATGGGAACAAAAATTTGATTACGACGTTGAATACGTAGACAACATAACTTTCATCGGAGATTGGAAAATCATATTCAAAACAGTCCTAACCGTTCTGAAGCGTGACGGTATAACGTCCGAAACCTCCGCTACGATGGAAGAATTCATGGGCAGTGACAGTGAACTTTCAAAAGAACATACAAAAGCAAATTTATAATAAAGTAGGGTGAAATATGCAAAACTACGATTTTAAAGGTAAAAAGCTTCTGATTCTCGGAGGAAATCCGGAAACAGTTCCGCTTGTAGAAACTGCCAACAGCATGGGAATAAAGACTATTGTTTCAAGTGCGCGCAGCACGGATGCCGCAAAAAAGCACGCATGGAAAAGTTATGACGTAGACGGTCTTGACGTTCCGGGGTTGATATCACTCGCACGCGATGAAAAAGTTGACGGTATTCTCGTCGGCGTTGCGGATATACTCGTTCCCTCTTATTGCAAGGTTTGTGACGCTTTGGGACTTCCTTGTTACGCAACGCAAAGCATTGTTGATGTCTTTGCATTTAAAGACAGATTCAAAGCAACGTGTGAAAGATACGGAATACACGGAATACCGGAATATTATCTTGACAGTAATATGAATCCCGAAGATGTTGCTAAAATAAAATACCCTGTTATGGTTAAGCCCGTAGATAACGGTGGCGGAGTCGGTATGACTGTATGCTACTGTGAAGACGACCTGGCTTCTGCCGTTCAGAAAGCACTCGATGCATCTCATCAAAAACGTTTCATAGTTGAAAAATATATGCAGTGTGACGATATGGGGATGTATTATACATTCAAAGACGGATATTGCAGTCCGTCCTGCATCTACGACAGATATACGACCGATGAACAGCCCGGACTCAGCAGAGTTTGTCTTGGCGGAACGTATCCTTCAAAGCACATAAAAGAGTATTTTGAAAGAATGCACGAAAACGCATGCCGTCTTTTCAAAGGAATCGGTATCAAAAACGGAATTTTGATGTTATCCGGTTTTTATGAAAACGGTGAATTTTACGTATATGACACAGGCTTCCGTCTTCAGGGTGAAGCACCGCATCTTCTTATGAATGCGATTCACGGCTTCGACCAAAGAAAGCTTCTTATCAATTTTGCTCTCACAGGTTCATACGGAGACATTGACTTGAAGAAAGAAGACGATCCGTACTTAAGAGGAAAATTTGCCGCAACGCTTTGGTTTTTGCTCAAAGAAGGAAAAATTGCAAAGATAGAGGGCCTTGACAAAATCAGCAACGATAAAAGAGTTGTTGAAAACATACAGAGATTATACGAAGGCGACACTGTTTCGAACGACTGGATAGGAAACGAAAAGCAAGTACTTACAAGAATGTACATAGTATGTGATTCCAAAGAAGAATTGGCATCAACACTTGAATATTATCAAAACACTGTGAAAGTAATCGACGAAAACGGAAATAATATGCTTCTAAAAGGATTTGACTCAAATAACGCTTTGCAAATATAATTCGTAAAGAAACGAGGTTGTTTAATGCAACAGGTTTTAAAAGATAAAGTCATTGTAATTTCCGGCGGAACAAAAGGGGTCGGAAGAACAATGGCAGAAGAATGTGCCATAAGAGGTGCTAAAGTTGTCATAGGCGGACGAGATGAGGAAGCGGCAAAAAACTCCATACGCTTAATCGAATCATATGGCAAAGAGGCAATATTTGTACACACAGAACTTACCAAAGTAGACAGTTGCAAGCATTTGTTCGACGTTGGAGCAGAACATTTCGGAAAGATAGACGGTTTTTTCAATTACGCAGGTGTAACGGACATCTCTCCTCTCGATACTTGTACCCCCGAGGTGTTCGACAATATAATGAATATAAATTTCAAGGCAGCGTTTTTTTCGTGCCAGCAAGCAATTAAGTATATGAGAATGAGTGGCGGTGGCTCGATTATCCTTACCGGTTCAGCTCACGCCTGGGGTGGGCAAAAAGACAGGGCGGCTTATGCTTGTTCAAAAGGTGTTCTTCTCACCCTTATGGAGCATATATCACACAATTACGCAAGCGAACACATACGTTGCAACTATTTAACACAAGTCGGATGTAGCCATGTCGTT
>JAZOSS010000022.1:0-13002 GCA_045657205.1 Eubacteriales bacterium | reverse complement strand
CGGTATTGACGAAAACATAGGCTATGCAGGTCTTGCCGCTTACAAAAAATACTGTCAGAGCATTACGGAATACACCACGTTGGTCGATTGCGGTGATGCGATACAAGGCGACCTTGTCGGAACTGTGTCCGACGGTGAATTTGTAATTGACATAATGAACAAGGTCGGTTACGATCTTGCAATACTCGGCAACCACGAATTTGACTATGGTATGAAGCAGTTAAACACACTCATAAAGCAAGCGGGTGCTGAATATCTCGGATGCAACATTACATACAAAGGAAACTCGGAAAATCTGCTTTCCGACGTAAAACCGTACAAAATAATCGAATACGGTGACACTTCCGTCGGCTTTGTCGGTGTTTCAACACCGTACAGCGTTTCATCATCAACGCCGACGTATTTCCAGGAAAGCGGTGAATACGTGTACGGATTCACATCGGACAGCGCGGAAGCTTTTTACTCTTGTATTCAGTCCTCTGTTGACGAATGTATAAATAAAGGTGCAGATCACGTCGTACTTATGACGCATCTCGGTGATACGGAGGCATATGCACCTTTTTCCTCCGTTGACGTTATCAAAAATACGACGGGCGTTGATGCCGTACTTGACGGTCACGAGCACAATGTAATTCCCTGCAAGATAGAAACGAACAAAAACGGTGAAAAGGTATTTCTTTCTTCAACGGGAACGAAGCTTGACAACATCGGAAGACTTACCATATCGTCATCCGGTGAAATCACGGTAGGACTTATAAGCGGTTATAATGAAAAGGATACCGAAACGGAAACTTTCGTAAACAACATAAAGAAATCCTTTGAAGAAGAGCTTAACACCGTTGTCGGAAAGAGTGAAACAACGCTTTCGATAAATGATGAAAACGGCATACGCATGATCCGTTCGCGTGAGATGCCTTTGGGCAATTTCTGCGCGGATGCTTACAGAGCTGTAGCGGGTGCAGATATAGGTCTTGTAAACGGCGGAGGGGTGCGTGCCACGATCGAAAAGGGCGATATAACGTATGCCGATATGATATCTGTACATCCTTTCGGTAACACGCTGTGCATGGTAGAAGCAACGGGACAAGAGATACTTGATACGCTTGAAATCGCATCTGTATCAACCGAAAAAGATTACGTCAAGGACGGTGTTGCATTCGGTGAAAACGGCTCGTTTTTGCACGTTTCGGGCCTTAAATACACGATAGACACGTCGATTGCCACAACCGTTGAATTTGATAACAACGGTATGATGACATCACTCGGTGATGCAAGACGTGTTAAAAACGTTCAGGTAGTCACACCTGACGGAAGCTACGAGCCGATAGACCCCGAAAAAACGTACACCGTTGCATCGCACAACTATCTGCTCAAATCGGGTGGCGGCGGACACACCTTCTTCAACGACAACAATTTGCTTATAAACGAAGGAATGTCCGACTACGAAATGCTTATAAATTATCTTACAGAGTTTCTCGGCGGAAAGATCGACAGCGTATATTCTTCAACAGAAGGACGTATAACGATAGAATAATTTCAAAGGCGGCTCATATTGAACGAGCCGCCTTTTTAACCGAATTTCCAAAAGTGAATTCAGTTGTCTTTTTCGTTTTTTCTTTTTTTGGGTTCTACGGGGATATTGTAAATATCGCGGTATGACGATGCCTCGTTTTCGTATATGGGAATTGAGGAGGTAAGTCCAGTGCATTCATTTGCGGATGCAACAGATCCGATTTCGTCATCGTCTTCAAACGGAAGTCTTTCCGGGTACACTATCTTCTTTTTTTCTTTCATAATTTTCTCCTTTTCTGTAATATGTGAAGCATATTTTTTGATACACTTTTACGTTTATATTATTACTCGGCAAAAAAGGTTTATGCCGTTTTATTAAATTTAAACAAATGTTCTTATCGGATAAATAATTAAGTTGTAATATTGAATGGGGGATTTTTTATATTTCACAGTTGTAACACCCCGACAGAAGAAAGGTATTTTTATGAACGGAATTTGTTATATAGCAGGTGCATCGGGTGAAGACTTCGATGATTTTGAATTAAAAGAGGGCGATATGCTTATAGCATCTGACGGTGGCTATGAAGCACTTGTAAAAAAAGGATATTCACCGAACGTTCTTATAGGAGATTTTGATTCTATGGAATATATCGAAGCACCGTGTGAAACAATACGGCATCCGTCTGTAAAGGATGATACGGACACGATGCTTTGTATCAAATACGGGATTGAAAAAGGATATAAAAACTTCACCATTGTCGGTGCTTTGGGCGGTGAGAGAATAAGCCACACGTATGCAAATATTCAAGCCCTTGCGTATGCCGTTGAACACGGGTGCTTCTGCCGTCTTGTTTCAAAAAAGCAAGAAGTATTTATGATAAAAAACGGTGAAGTTTCCTTTGAAAAAGATATGAGGGGTTACGTATCCGTTTTTGCATATTCCGAAAACGCTTACGGTGTATGTGAAAAGGGGTTGAAGTATGAAATTGAAGATGCAACCCTTTCAAGCTCGTTTCCTTTGGGGGTAAGCAACGCATTTATAGGAAAGCACGCACGCATATCCGTAAAGGAAGGAATTATTCTTGTGATAGTTGAAAAAATTAATAAATAGTTATTTACAAGTCAAAAGATACATTATATAATAATATTTAATTATAAGCATTACACAGCATTTGAGAAAAAGGATTTAATTATGATAAACCATACACAACCGACAGACGGACTCGTGCTTCCCTGCGTACCTTTAAGAGGTATCGTGGCTTTTCCCGAGATACCCGTTAATTTTGAACTGACAACAGATCTTTGCAGACGTGCCGTAGAGGCTGCATCGCGTACGCCCGAACGTCTTGTTTTCCTCGTTACGCAAAAAAATATTTCCGAGGAAAAGCCGAACTGTGACGATCTTTATGAAATAGGCGTCGTGGCAAAAATAAAGCAAACGATAAAAACGCCCGACGGAACGCAAAGGGTACTCTTTGAAGGACAGTACAGAGCGGTTTGCACAAGCTACGTAAAAAGATCTTATATAACCGCTGATATTTCCGCTAAAGAATCGGACAGCGTTTCCCCTTCGGGTGATGCAAATTACGGTGCTCTTATACGTGAATTGCAAACGGTAATGGAGAAAACTATCCGCTATATGCCGAACATTTCAAAGGAGATCGTCTTTGCCGTTAAAACGATAAAGCCCCTCGGTCTTCTTTGCGACTTTATAGCACTTAATATTCTTCACAGTATTTCTGACAAGCAGACTGTTTTGAGCGAATTTGACCCCGAAAAGCGTGCACACACTCTGCTCGTTTTACTCAACAACGAGCTTGAGATCCTCACCCTTGAAATGAAAATACGTTCAAAGGTGAAGGAGCAGATGGACAAAAATCAGCGTGATTATTATCTGAGAGAACAAATGAAAGCCATCGAAGAAGAGCTTGGCGAAGATGAAGACGAAGAAATAAGAGAATATACGGAATCCGTCGGAAAGTTAAATCTTGACGAAGAATCCCGTCAAAAGCTTATGAAGGATATCAAAAAGCTTTCAAAATCCCCCTACGCTTCTGCCGAAAGCTCCGTTTTGAGAAATTATCTCGACACGGTACTCGACATTCCGTGGAACAAATTCACGCAGGATAAACACGATATAGCAAAAGCCGAAAAGATACTTGAAAGAGATCATTACGGACTTGAAAAAGTAAAGGCGAGAATACTCGAATACATTGCCGTAAAGGCGGTAAATCCCGAGCTTCGCCATCAGATAATATGCCTTCTCGGCCCTCCCGGTGTCGGTAAGACGTCCATTGCTTCCTCACTTGCCGAAGCGATGAACAGAAAATTCGTACGCACCTCCCTCGGCGGTGTAAAAGATGAAGCTGATATCAGAGGACACAGAAAAACATATATCGGTGCTATGCCCGGCAGAATTATTGATGCTTTGATACGTGCGGAATGTATGAATCCGCTGATACTCCTTGACGAGATAGACAAGATGGCTCAGGGTGTCAACGGAGATCCTGCATCTGCAATGCTCGAAGTGCTCGACAGCGCACAGAATAAGTCTTTCAGAGATCATTTTGTGGAGCTTCCCGTCGATCTTTCGCACTGCGTATTCATCTGTACAGCGAACTCACTGGACACGGTTCCCCGTCCGCTTATTGACAGAATGGAAATAATAAGCCTTGATGCGTACACAAGAAAAGAAAAGTACGAAATAGCACGCCGTCATCTTTTGCCGAAATTGAGAAAGCGTTATAATCTTCAGTATTTATCATTCAAGATATCAAACGAAGCGCTTTATTCGCTCATAGACAGCTACACTCACGAAGCGGGCGTGCGTAACCTTGAACGTGTGCTTGAATCGCTTATGAGAAAAGCGGCAAAGCTTATTGCAAGTCACGAAGCCGATTTTGTCAACATAACCGTATCAAACCTTGATTCTTATCTGCCGTTTGAGCATAAGATGAAAAAGGAAACGATCTCTCAATATGATGAAGTAGGTGTCGTAAACGGTCTTGCATATACGCAGGTAGGCGGCGATATACTCAAAATAGAGGTTTCTGCCCCCGAAGGAAGCGGCAAGCTTGAGCTTACGGGCTCTCTCGGTGACGTTATGAAGGAATCCGCAAAGGCGGCGATTACCTACATACGTTGTAATGCAAAATCTCTCGGCATAGATCCCGATTTTTACAAAAACAGAGATATACACATACACGTCCCCGAAGGCGCAGTACCTAAGGACGGTCCTTCTGCGGGTGTTACGATAATGACGGCTCTTGCAAGCGAGCTTTCGGGAATCCCCGTAAGACGTGACGTTGCAATGACGGGAGAGATAACACTCCGCGGACGCGTTCTTCCTATAGGCGGACTTAAAGAAAAGACTGCCGCGGCATATTCCGCAGGTGTTAAAACGGTGCTTATACCGTTTGACAATGCCGACGATCTCAAAACCATTGATCCCGAGGTAAGAGAAAATATCGAATTTATAAAATGCTTTACAGCAGATGACGTTTTGAAAAACGCTCTTGCATATCACGACGGCGGTATAGAAAAAGAAAATTACGGCTTTGTCGGCAGCATTGATGCAACAAAAGAAAAAAGAAGTAAAAAGACTTCTGTTACGGTGAGATAATGAAAAGATTGAATTTGAACAATATCAAGCTTGAAATATCTGTAGGAAGACTCGACCAGGTTCCTGCAGGCGGTATTCCGCAGGTTGCTTTTTCGGGCAGATCAAACGTCGGAAAAAGTTCCCTTTTGAACTGTATCACCAGACGAAAATCACTGGCTCGAGTGAGCGGAACTCCCGGCAAAACGATAACCGTAAACTTTTACAACATAGACGGACGCTTGTTTCTTGCAGACCTTCCCGGCTACGGATATGCCGCAAGAAGTGCAAAGGATCAGGCTGTCTGGTCGGGGCTTGTTGACGGGTATCTTTCAAGCTCGAAGGATATAAAACTCGTTCTGCAGCTTATCGACCTCAAGGTAGGTCCGACGAAAGATGACGAAATGATGCTTGACTGGCTTGTTTCAAGCCGTATGCCGTTTGCCGTCGTTGCAACGAAAGCCGACAAGCTTAACAAAACGAAAAGAACGGAAGCCCTGCAATCCCTCTGCGAGCATCATCTTATCCCGAAAGGAATACCGATAATCCCCTTTTCCTCTTTGACGGGAGAAGGAATTGATGAAATATGCGCGCACATTGGAAAAGTGCTTTAAAAATGGAGATTAAAATGTACAACTTACACGACTGTTACGGAATAAACGAAAAAGGACATCTTACATTAGGCGGTGCCGATACCGTTGAACTTGCAAAAAAGTACGGAACGCCCCTTTATCTGCTTGACGAAAACAAGATACGCCGTCAATGCAGAATATACAAGGAAGCTTTGGAAAAGCATTTTCCCGAAGGCTCTATGCCCCTTTATGCAAGTAAAGCCCTTTCGTTTGTAGATATCTACAAGATAGTAAAGGATGAACGCATCGGAATTGATATTGTATCCCCGGGTGAGCTTTACACAGCTCTTTCCGCAGGCTTTGACGTATCTTGCGCGTGTTTCCACGGAAACAACAAAACGGATGCCGATATCGAATACGGTATAAGCTCCAACGTAGGTTATATCGTAGTAGACAGCAAAGAGGAACTTGAAGCGGTTGACACGATTGCCCAAAAGCTCGGCAAGACACAGAAGATACTTCTTCGTATCACCCCCGGAATTGATCCTCACACGCTTCAGGCAATAAACACAGGCAAGGTAGACAGCAAGTTCGGAACACCTATAATTGAAAACAAGGCTGAAGAAATAACAGCCCTTGCTCTTTCTAAAAAGTGTGCAAAGCTTTGCGGTTTCCACTGTCACATCGGTTCTCAGATATTTGAACCGACACCGTTTACGGATGCCGCAAAAGTTATGATATCATTTATATCCGATATAAAGGACAAATACGGATTTGAAACGGACGTACTCAATATCGGCGGAGGCTTTGCGGTAAGATATCTGCCCGAGCACAGTGAGGTAAACATTGCCGAATATATTGCCGATATTGCAAAGAGTATTACTTCCCTTTGTGAAAAATTCTCCGTAAAGATGCCTAAAATATTTATGGAGCCCGGCAGAAGCATCGTTGCAGCTTCCGGTGTTACACTTTATACCGTAGGCACAAGAAAAGAAATCCCCGGATTCAAGAACTATATTTCAATAGACGGCGGTATGCCCGACAACCCGAGATACGCACTTTATCAGTCGCCGTATTCGGTACTGTGTGCCGACAGGGCAAATGCACCCAAAGACTACAAGGCAACTATTTGCGGAAGATGCTGTGAAAGTGGAGATCTTATCGCAGAGGATATAGCCGTTGCAAAGATGGACCGCGGTGACACTCTCGCCGTACTCGTTACAGGTGCATATAACTATTCAATGGCATCGAATTACAACAGGATCCCCCGTCCTCCGATAGTTATCGTAAACAATGGGGAGGACAGACTTTCCGTAAGACGTGAAAGCTTTGAGGATCTTATCAAAAACGAGGTTTTATAATGAACTCTTTAATGCGTATGTTTTCCGACCCGTATGAGCTTACAATGTTTTTATTCCGTATTCCGATAATGCTTTTGGCACTTTCCGTGCACGAAGCATCACACGGCTTTGCGGCATACAAATGCGGTGATCCGACTGCCAAAAATTTAGGCAGACTTACTCTCAATCCCATACGTCACCTCGACCTTATAGGTTCTGTATGTATGCTTTTATTCGGGATAGGCTGGGCAAAGCCCGTCCCCGTGAACACGAGATATTTTAAAAATCCCAGAAACGGAATGGCTCTTACCGCCTTTGCAGGTCCTTTATCAAACGTCGCTATGTCCGTTATCGGTATTATCCTTTTCTCGGTCATCGCCTGCATTTTGGAGCCGACATCAAAAATACTCATATTTGCAGGATTCTTCTTCTACTATTTCCACATCGTAAATCTTATGCTCGGACTTTTCAACCTCATCCCCATACCGCCTCTTGACGGATCGCGCATTGCGTTTATCTTTCTTCCCGACAAGATATACTTCGGCATAATGAAGTACGAGGAAATAATAAAAATGGTATTTCTTTTCATCATTTTCTTCTTCGGAGCATCGTTTATCGGTGATATCGCATACGCCATATCCGATGCACTTATGAAGCTTATATTTATGATCCCCGGATTTGAAGAAGGTGAAATCTACGTTTTCTTTGCAAAATTCTACAGCATCTTTAAAGAAAGCGGTAACACACTCGTATGACGGAATTAACGTACAAAACTGAAGTCTTTGAAGGACCGCTCGATCTGCTGTTATCTTTGATACACAAAAACAAGGTCGATATCTGCGACATACCGATAAATGAAATTTTCCAGCAATATATGGATTATCTCGACGAGATGAAGCGTATGGATATGGATATTGCAGGTGAATTTATCGTAATGGCATCGGAGCTTATGCTCATAAAAAGCAAGATGCTTCTTCCCCGTCCGTCAGAAAACGGAGAGGATCCGCGTGCCGCTTTGGCACAGGCGCTCCTTGAATATAAGTATATCAAGGAAATATCCGAAAAGCTTGATGAGTATCAAAAGGAGTACGACGGCCGTTTCGTTAAAGAAACGGATGAAATACCGCCTGACAGCGGATACGTATGTCCTCACAATGTCACTCTTTTAAAAAGCGCTATGCTCCGTATGCTTGAAAAGCGTGCCGAGGAAAGCCGTGAACGTCCCGACAACATCCGCCCGATAATCAAAAGAAAGATCGTTCCCGTATCAATTAAGATACTCGGAGTTATGAAGGCTCTTAAAAGAGGCGGTAAAACACATTTCGACCGTTTGTTTGATACGTGTACGTCGAAGTCGGAGCTTGTTGCGGTGTTTATGGCTGTTCTTGAGCTTCTGAAAGTAAACAGAATACTTATACACGAAACGGAAAATACGTGTTATGATCCGTCCGATATCATCGTAGAGCTTAACTGTGCAAGATAGGAGGTAAAGAACAATGGAAAATGAACTTTCACCGATATTTGATCCTATGAAAACGGCAAACGCGATAGAAGCATCGCTTTTCGCCGCAGGATATCCGATAAGCCGCGAAAAGCTTATGGCATCACTCGGAATATCAGAGTCCGAGCTTGATGAATCCCTTGAGCTTTTAAAAGAAAAATACAGCGATAAAGCTGCGGGAATCATTCTTATATTTCTTTCCGACAGTATACAGCTTTGCTCAAACGAAAAATATAAGGAAGAAGTAAAGGAAGTCCTCGGAATAAAAAAAGGCGGAAATCTTTCACGTTCCTCCCTTGAGGTTCTTGCGATAGTCGCATACAACCAACCCGTTACAAAATCTTATATTGAAAGTGTCCGCGGTGTTGACTGTACGTATACAATAACCTCCCTTGCGGAAAAAAATCTTATAGAAAACTGCGGCACGCTCGATGCGCCGGGCCGTCCTTCTCTTTACAGAACGACACCCGATTTTCTCAGAATATTCGGAATATCAAACATTTCCGAGCTTCCCCCGTATCAGCTTGTCGGCGTTGACGGTCAGGTCGTCATAAAACCGTAAAATATAAAGAAAGGATAAGGATATGCTCTGGCTATATATACTGCTCGGAATAATTATATTTTTCACCCTTATTCTTCTTATACCCGTAAAGCTCGATATAAGCAGTACAGACAAAACTGAGCTTTATTTGAAAATTCTTTTCGTGAAAATAAAGCTTTCACCGAGAAAGAAAAAGATCAATATCAAAAAATATTCACCAAAAGCTATGGAAAAAGCCCGAAAAAAGGCTGAAAAAAAAGCATTGGCGAAGCAAAAAAAGATATTGAAAAAGAAATTAAAGCCTCAAAAAACAAAAGAAAAGAAGCCGTCGAAGATAAAAGAAATATTCAAGCATCCGACGGATATACCATCGTTTGTTACAGACGTTTACGATATAATATCAATACTCGTCGGTAAATTTTCAAAGCGTATCAAAATAAACGTAAAATCGTGTAATATAGTAATAGGTACGGATAACGCCGCAAAGACCGCAATCGTTTACGGTGCTGTGTGTGCGGGAATAAATGCGCTTCTTTCTTTGCTCGTTCAGTTTACGAATTACGATGAACGTGATACGGAAAACATAAATATATCACCCGATTTTACAAGCGAAAAGATACAAAGCAGTATATACGTAAGAATAACACTGCGTCCGGGACAGCTGTTTACATTTCTGTTTTCGGTATTGCCAGAAATATTCAGGGTTCTGGATTATATATAAAGAAAGGATAACGATCATGGCAGAACAAAAATTTTCAGATGCACTTAAAACGACACTCGAAAACGTCAAAAACATCGTTGAAGCAGACACGATAATAGGCGAACCGATAAACACACCGTCAGGTGTGACGATCATTCCCGTTTCAAAAATTATGGTTGGCATTGCAACAGGCGGTGTTGACTATATCGGAAAGCATACGAAAAATCAGCACGACCGCGCAAACAGCTTTTCGGGTGCAGGTGGATCTGGCGTTACCGTATCCCCCGTTGCATTTATCGTTATTAAGCCTGACGGTGATGTATCAATGATGAGCGTAAACAATCCTCAAGATTCGGTAAACGACCTCGGATCAAGCGTTCTGTCGCTTCTTAATAAAACTCCCGATATCGTGAACAAAGTCAAGGATATCGTAAAATCCGCGAGAAGCAGCAAAAAAGAAGAACCCGCAGAGGAGCTTGACTTGTCGGATATAATCGAAAAAGCTGATACCGAAAACAAGGCTGAGTAATAACAAAGCACTCTTTTTCATATATATTTCACGGATCAATATAAGTACGTGAGGTAAATATGAAAAAATATACGTTTACAAGTCTTATTGCACTTTTTACAGCAGTATGCTTTTCCCTTTTGCCAACAGCGTCGAGCGACGGCGAAATATACACGGAAAAAGAAATATCGAAGCCAGTCGTATCAGCTTTATCGGCGTGCGTTATCGAATGTGAGAGTGACTCCGTTTTATACGAAAAAGCTTCTGCAAAAAGGCTTCCTATGGCAAGCACGACTAAAATAATGACAGCGATCGTCGTTATTGAAAATTTACCGCTCGACAGAGTGATAACGGTAAGTGATAAGGCTGTCGGAATTGAAGGATCTTCCATATACCTTGTCAAAGGAGAAAAGTTTACTACTGAGGAGCTTTTATATGCGCTGATGCTTGAATCAGCAAACGATGCCGCATGCGCCCTTGCCATCGAAGCGGGCGGCACTATTGAAAAGTTCGTTGAAATGATGAACGATAAAGCAGTGTCTCTCGGGCTTACGAATACACATTTTACAAACCCTCACGGCTTGTCTGACGATAACCACTACACAACAGCGCAGGACCTTGCACGTCTTATGTCGTACTGTATGAAGAACGAAGAATTTGCAAAGATCACCTCTACAAAAAAGCTTGCGCTCAAAGGTTCGGATGATTCGTATTCGAGGTTGCTCGTGAACCACAACAAGCTTCTTTCATCTTTTGAAGGTATAACAGGCGGTAAAACGGGATTTACAAAAAGTGCCGGCAGGTGTCTTGTTTCTTTTTGCGAAAGAAACGGCGTGAAGCTTTGCGCGGTGACGCTGAACGCACCGAGTGATTGGAACGATCACAAAACTATGTTTTCATACGGCTTTACGCTTTGCAAGCGCATAACCCTTGAAGGTGCGGGACAATTTGAATATTCTTCTTCTGTTTGCGGCGGCACATCCGATATCATAACGGCTCACACGCGTGAAGATATCAAAGCTACCGTAAGAACCAACGGATGTGAGCTTGAACGCATCGTTTATATGAGGCGGTTTTATTACCCCGATATAGAAGAAGGACAGATCATCGGCTGTATCGTTTACAAATGCGGAAATATTACAGTTGCCGAAACTCCCTTATACGCCGACCGTACCGTCGGATATGCAGAAGACGAACGTGGATTTTTTGAAAAAATAAAGGATCTTATACTTTAATGGAAAAAATGAGGATACAAAAATATCTGTCGCTTTGCGGTGTAACATCGCGCCGTGCGGCAGAAGACGATATAAAAAAAGGATTTGTTTACGTAAACGGTAAGCTTTGCAGTATCGGTCAGGTAGTTGATCCTGCCGTCGATACGGTAACCTACAAAGGCAAAAAAGTCGCTTTAAAAAGAGAAAACGACCGCATATACGTTATGCTCAACAAGCCGCGCGGCTATATAACGACAATGAGTGATGAGCTTGGCAGAAAGACCGTACTTGATCTCGTTTCCGATATCCCCGAAAGAATATACCCGATAGGCAGACTCGACCGTGATTCCGAAGGCTTGCTTTTAATGACTAACGACGGCGAGCTTACGAATATCCTTACACACCCTACCCACAAAATACCTAAGATATATCACGTTAAATTCAAAGGAAAAATAACGGACGAACAGCTTGAAATACTCCGCAGTCCACTTGTGATAGACGGATATAAAATAAAGCCCGTCAAGACCGATATCGTCCGTTTAACTGACAATGAAACGGTACTTGAATTTACTTTATTTGAAGGGCGCAACAGACAGATACGAAAGATGGCGGAAGCCGCAGGACTTCGCATACAAAGACTTACGAGAATTGCCGTCGGAAACATAAAGCTCGGTAACCTTGCCCCCGGAAAATACAAATATCTCACGGGTAAACAGGTTAAATATCTTAAAGAAAGCGAAGATTGATATGCTCACCGTAAAACCGATACAAGACAAGCAAATACAAAAAGATATCTGCAATTTATGCGGTATAAAGTATGATGAAGAACACTTTTGCTACGGCGGTTACGAAGACGACGTACTGACTGCCGCGTGCCAATTCTATTTAAACGGTGAATACGGTACGATAGATGAAATAGCGTACGTACCCGGTAAAAACAGCACGGATATGCTCCGTCTTATAGGAATGTCCGCTGTCAGTTTTATTGATATATGCGGAGTGAAGCGTGTTATCTACACAGGTGATAATACGGATATCGCAAAGCTCCTCGGATTTAAAGCAGATGAAAACGGTGTTTTTTCTATTGATATAACAAAGCACTCGTGTGAGTGCGGAAAATGATACCGTTCATAATTATATTCTCCGCTGTCATCTTTCTTGCATTTATTTATTTTACGGGTTGCTATTTTGCGGCACGCTATGCAATGAAAAGAAAAAGAACACGCACGCGACAAGATTACGAAAAAATATTACATAATGACTCGTTAAGCGATGATGTACGCTATCGTGCAAATCGCATCATCAAAAGAATAGATACGCTGTCAAAGCTTACAAGCAAGGTCTACAATATAAAAAGCTTTGACGGTCTTGAGCTGAAAATGTATTACGCACCGTGCAAAAAGGATACGGACACAGCCGTTTTACTTGTGCACGGATATGATTCAGATGCTCACACAGCGTTCGGAACGATAGCTGAGCATTACGTTTCAAAGGGCTTTGACGTCTTCGTTATAGA
>JAZOSS010000021.1:0-11724 GCA_045657205.1 Eubacteriales bacterium | reverse complement strand
ACTGTGTTTTTGAGCTGTTCTACGGAACGGACTATCATTCGCATCTCGGAACACGCCGTGCAGGTATGGCAACGTACGGTACGGAAACAGGCTTTGACAGAGCTATCCATAATATAGAAAATTCTCCTTTCAGAACGAAGTTTTCATCTGAAGCAACCGAAATGAAAGGAACGATGGGCATAGGCTGTATTTCTGATTATGAGCCTCAGCCCGTGCTTATGCGTTCACACCACGGCTCGTTTGCGATAACGACCGTTGGCAGGATCAATAACGCAAAAGAAATAGTCGATGAGATAATAAAGGACAAGACTCACTTTTTTGAAATGCGTAACGGTGAGATAAATCCGACTGAGCTTGTCGCATCCATAATCAACCAAAAAGAAAATTTTGTTGACGGTATACGGTATGCACAAGAGATCATTGACGGATCAATAAGTATGCTGATACTGACACCGAAGGGTGTGTATGCCGCACGAGATAAGCTCGGCAGAACACCGATAGCGATCGGTGCACGCGCAGACGGATACTGTGCAAGTTTTGAAAGCTTTGCATATCTTAATCTCGGATACAGAGCGTATAAGGAGCTTGGCCCCGGGGAGATCGTCGTTATGACACCGGATAAAGTGGTAACGCTTTCGGATCCCGGTAAAAAGATGAAGATCTGTACGTTTCTTTGGATATATTACGGATATCCTGCATCCTCGTACGAAGGAAAGAGTGTAGAAGAGGTAAGATACAGATGCGGTGAGCTTTTGTCAAAACGCGATGACGTTACCCCTGATATAGTTGCGGGTATTCCCGATTCCGGAATTGCTCACGCAATAGGATATGCTACCTGCTCGGGATTTCCGTACGCACGTCCGTTCATAAAGTATACACCTACGTGGCCGCGTTCTTTTATGCCGCCGACACAGGTGAAACGTAATCTTATTGCAAAAATGAAGCTTTTGCCGATACACGACCTTATCGACGGAAAAAGTCTGTTGCTTATAGACGATTCGATCGTACGCGGAACACAGCTTCGCGAAACGACGGAATTTCTCTACGAAAGCGGAGCTAAAGAAGTGCATATAAGACTCGGATGCCCGCCGCTTTTGTATAGCTGTAAGTATCTTAATTTCTCACGCTCCACGTCTGAAATGGAGCTTATAACGAGAGGAGTCATCAAAGAGCTTGAAGGTGATGATCCTTCAAAAGAGATACTTGAGGAATACGCAAACCCCGAATCGGAAAGATATGCAAAGATGATCGACGTCATATGTAAAAAACTTCACTTCACGTCGCTCAGATACCACCGTCTCGACGATATGATAGAGGCAACGGGACTTCCTTCCGAATGTCTTTGCACGTACTGCTGGAACGGAAAAGAATAAAAACCAAAAACAAAAAAGACCGATCTTTACCCAAGTGTTCTTAAGGACACTTGGGCAGTTTTATTCGCCAAAGGCGAGTGATATTGCTTCACAGTGATATTTGAACTTCGTTCAAGTGATATTGCCTTCGGCAGTTTGGGCGAATAAAATATCACTAAAACCGTAGGTTTTAATATCACGATTGCCATAGGCAATCATATCACTCTTTGCGCAGCAAAGAATATCACTATATAAAAATTACTACCCGAAAAAGAGCTGTGTTTTTCTCTTCTTCGGGTAGTTTTGTCTTACACTGTCACAAGCAGGGAATTTGTGTGCCAAATTCCGTTTTTAGTAAAGGTAACTGTCCTTAGCAACCCTGCTCTTTTGAATCGGTCGTTTGTTTTTGGCTCAGGGTAAAAGCATTATTTCTGTAATAAAAGATGCGTATTTTGCGTAGTTCGGCGGGATTCTCTTTGAATGAAGCCTACAATGATTTGTCGTCCTTGATACTGTCACCGATATTACCGTTTGCATCTTTGATGCGCTGTACGTCTGTTCCGTTTTCCAGGTGTTTAGCTTCTCCATATGGGAAAGAAAAAGACCGGGAAAACCCAAAGAAAATAAACTTTCGGTTATTTTGACACCGTCAAGAATAACACAAAAAGCGGAATTTCCAAGCTTTTCGAAAATTTCGAAGGAAAAGTGCTTTTTCGCGACGGACATTGAAAGAATTATCAAAGCGACAATGCCCGAAAGAATATTTTCCGACATAAACACCGTGTTTTCTTCACAGATAAACGAATATGAAATATCGTTCTTTTCGGAAAATTTTTCTTTGTATCTCTGTACGACGCTATCAATATAACAGGCGATATCTTCTTTTGAAACGTGTCGGCGGTCATCGTGTGCATTACTGCCCGAAAGTAAGGCAATACTGCCGAAAAAGTCAATAGCCGACGATGCGTGAGAGGCTGACAGACTTCTCTTGACGCCTCGTGCTTTTTCCGCATACTTATATTCGATCATATATCTTGCAAGCAACAGCTCGTCTGACGAACTTGAAAATATATCGCTGAAATATATCTGTTGCGTCGCTTTGTTCAGGCTCGTCACGCACGCAAGATATTCTTTTTCGTTCACGGTAAGCACAGCCGTATACGGAAAGCTTTTGTCATAGCTGTGAGAAAGAGGCCTCAGCTGCACAACGTCACCTATGTGCATATTGATCTCTTTTGTTGAACTGAAATTAAAATCTACTATTTCGTTGAGAAGGTTTACCGTTATCATCGGTAATTCTTCGTTGTAATAAGCTGAAAAGGGTTTGTACGGAGTCGTCATATCATTAACTCTTTTTACGGTTTGTTTTTATTTTTTCGTTTTGTGAAAGTTTTTCATCGGGTAATATTTCGATGTTGCTTTCTTTAAGCTTTTCTTCGTTTAGATAAAGAGCTTTAAGCTGTTTTCCGCCTGTTAAAAACTTTCTTTCCTGACGGATGTAACCGTCTTCAAGCATTTTCGTCATTACTTCGCGTACCGTTTCTTTGTCTTCGTTATACTTTTCGGAAACGGCTTCCATTGCTGATAAAAACGTGATGTAACGGCGCTGATGGCGCAAAGCCTTTTGTGATGCAAGATAGTTTACGACCATTGATATGCGTATACTTTCAAGCTCTGAGTCCGTCGGTATTTCTTCAAATGAAGACGCGGCGTTTTTTAGCATACCCGAAAGACAGTCGCGTACGGCGTAAACTATGACGTTTTTCTTGCAGGTGTTCGTAAGAAATTTAACGACAGAGGTGAAATGTCCGTCCCCTGTGAAAATTATAAACGTGTCGATATCCTTTGCAAACATCGCCCTTTGATATATGCTGTCAAGCATGATAAAATCTGTAAAGTCTTTTTTGTAGTGCTGGCTTGTGTTTTGTGTTTCTATGACGTTGTTTGTAACTTCTCTTATAGCAGGTATTTCGTAACGCATACCTGGGTTTGAGAAGTCCCCGAAAAAGAACATATCAACTACGTTGTATTTCTTATCAAGCTCGTTTTTCCAACGCTTGATCTCGGGACGCCGTGAATATAATTTGTACATTGAAACGTGCCAGTGCTCATAGTCCACGAAAACGAGGGCGTTTTTTCTTTTTTGCCCAAATAATTTATCTATAAAACTTATGGTTTTCTTCCTCCTTTCCGCTTTCCAAGGTGAAATTATACCATAGCCGTCTGTGTTTGTCAAGCGTACATTTTGATAGAATATTGTGCTTTTAATTTTTTTAAAAAAATGGAAAAAATGAAAAAATGCTTGGCGAAAGGAAAGTTTTTGATATAATTAAATCAGAAGATATAATTTAGTGTGTATAAATTATCCTCTGTATCAAAAAAGGAGAATATCATTATGAAAAAATTATTGTGTTCAGTAACTTGTTTTACTGTGATGCTGTCGGCTTATTATAAAGATTCGGACGTTACGGAAACGTATAAATTTGAATTTGAAAATACACAGGACGGATGGCGTATTTCGGGCGGATCTGCAGCAGACGGATATATCGGCGCAAAGCTTGACAATCCCCAAACATCAGACGCCGCACCTTTTATTACCGTTTGTATGCTTGTTTCAATACTCGGTGTAAGCGTAATGCTCAAAAAACGCGAGTAAGATAATTAAATACAAAAGCGGCAGCTTTTACCTTATCGGTATTAAGCTGCCGTTATTTTTATTTGTGTGTTATTTCCGAAAACATTGACGTTGTGCGTTTCAGTATTCCGTTCATATGTGCTATTGCAACACCGTAATTTACTATCGGTTTTTTGTACTGACTGCAGATGCTCATTCTGTATTTCATTTCTTTTTCCGTAAGCATACAGCCGCCGCAGTGCAAAACGAGTGCAACGTCGGAAAGATCGTCTTCAAACTCACAGCCCGAGGTGAATTTGAAATTAAGCTCCTTTTGCGTATACTTGCGTATAAGTGCGGGAAGCTTTACTGTTCCTATATCCTTACAGCTTCGTCTGTGTGTACAGCCTTCGGAAATAAGTACCGTATCTCCGTCTTTTAATTCCGATATTGCATATGCACCGTTTACAAGTGTTTCAAGCTCTCCTTTGTATCTTGCAAAAAGGATCGAAAACGACGTAAGCTGTATATCATCCGGCAAAAGGGAAGATACTTTTGCAAATACCTGAGAGTCTGTTATGACGATATCGGGCTTTTTATTAAGGGATGCCAATACACTCGTAAGCTCACTCGGCTGACAGCATATACACATACATCTATTATCGAGAAGGTCGCGTATCGTCTGCTGCTGCGGCAGAATTATTCTGCCTTTCGGTGCCGCCTCGTCAATGGGTATAACGAGAACGGCAAGAGAGCCCATCGGCAATATGTCGGAAATTATACGCTTTCCGTTTTCCTTTTGGGAAAATTCTTCCGCCATTTTCGCTTTAAGTGCATCAATTCCGTCACCGCTTTTTGCACTTACGTATATACCGTTTTCCTTTACTTCCGCAAGATCCGATTTGTTATAAACGGTAAGGTACGGAATGCCCCGTGCCTTTATATCTTCAAGAAGTTCTTTGTCAAATTCCGACATCCCGCGGGATGCATCAATGACGAGAACAGCGGCATCGACCGATGCCAAAATACGGCGTGATACCTTTACACGTTCGTCGCCGAGCGTACCTTCGTCGTCAAGTCCCGGTGTGTCGATTATCGTAACCGGACCTATCGGCAAAAGCTCCATTGATTTTTTTACAGGGTCCGTCGTCGTCCCGGGAGTATCCGAAACGACAGATATGCTCTGATTCGTTACAGCATTTACAATACTTGATTTTCCCGCATTGCGTGCGCCGAAAAATCCTATGGTAAGTCTTTCGCCCGAAGGCGTACTGTTAAGTCCCATAACGACCTCTCAAAATCTGAAATCACGGCGGTTGGAGTTTTTGATATCCTCAATATTCGCCTTTGCTATATCTTTTACCTTTTCTTTCGGTATCTTTTCAAGCTCGTTTTCTATCATTTTGTAGCCTGCGGCTTTCGTTTCCTCACTGCCGTAGTCAACGAGATATTCCGTTAAGGTCATAAGCGCGTTCGGATGACAGCAGTTTATTATCTGTCCCGTTTTGCAAAGGCTCATAAATCTGTCGCCCGTTCTGCCTTCACGGTAACAAGCGGTACAGAACGACGGAATGTGTCCGTTGTCTATAAGCCAGTGTACGACCTCGTCAAGCGTTCTCTGGTCCGAAACGTCGAACTGCTCCGTATCGTGGGGGCGTTCTTCGCAAGCGTAACCGCCGACAGACGTACGTGAGCCGCCGCTTACCTGCGAAACACCGAGGCGCAGAAGCTTTGAGCGCACCTGTTCCGTTTCTCTCGTTGAGATGATAATGCCCGTGTAGGGAACTGCAAGACGGATACAAGCCGTTATTTTTTCAAAAATTTCATCGCTTATTGAGTTGTCGAACTGTGTAGGATCTACATCGTCCGCACGTTTTATTCTCGGTACGCTTATCGTGTGAGGACCGACACCGTGAACAGCTTCAAGATGCTCGGCGTGCATAAGAAGACCTGCAAATTCGTATTTATAAAGCTCAAGACCGAACAAAACACCGAGGCCTACGTCGTCAATACCGCCCTGCATTGCTCTGTCGTGTGCTTCCGTGTGGTACGCATAATCGTGCTTCGGGCCCGTGGGGTGGAGCTTCAAATAGCTTTCCTTATGATACGTTTCCTGAAAGAGGATATAAGTACCTATTCCCGCATCTTTCAGCTTTTTATAGTTTTCGACCGTTGTTGCGGCGATGTTTACGTTTACTCTGCGTATTGCACCGTTTTTGTGGTTTACGCTGTATATCGTGTTGATACATTCAAGGATGTATTCGATAGGGTTGTTTACGGGGTCTTCACCCGACTCGATAGCCAGACGCATGTGTCCCATATCCTGGAGAGCTATAACTTCCGCTTTTACTTCCTCCTGCGTCAGCTTTTTTCTCGGAATAGTCTTGTTTTTTAAATGGTAAGGACAGTAAACACAGCCGTTTACGCAGTAGTTTGAAAGATAAAGCGGTGCGAATATAACTATTCTGTTACCGTAAAATGCAAGCTTTATTTCCTCTGCCACCTTGTAGATCTTTTCGATCATTTCGGGGTTTTCGCAGGCGAGAAGGACGGATGCTTCTCTGTGGGAAAGTCCGCGGCACGTGTAGCCCGTTTCCGTCTTTACGGGACGTGCTTTTTCAATTATAGAGTCAATAAGCTCCAAATTGTCTTTGTTTTCCTCGGCATACGCCAAGGTTTCTCTTATTTCCTCATCACTTATAAATTCTTCAGCTTTGAGTGATCTGGGATCGTATTTTGCCATTTTATTTTTCCTTTCTTTAGGGTCAGAATCTCTTTCCCTTTAGATAATTTATTTTGCGTAATCTCCTCGGTCAACGACCGTTTCGTAGCCTATTTCCGCAAGGCTTGCCATAATGCTTGCAAGATTTTCTCCTGCTTCGCTTCCCGTATACGTCTTCCCGTTGTAGAGCATATATTTTTCACGCACGCTTGACGGCGAAAGATTCGGCATTATGACGTTTGCCCCCGACATTATTCCTTTTTCGCGACCGCCGACGGAGACAGAGCCGAGAGCCGTTGTGGCAGGCAGTAAAATATTCGGATGTATCAGTCGGATGAGTGAAAGAAGGTAACACGTAAGGTCGGCATCACCTGCGGGAAAATCCGCAAAAGGTGTGTCACAGTGCGGAATAAACGGACCTATACCGCACATATGCGGTTTAAATTCTTCAATAAATTTAAGGTCGTTTGCCATATGCTTTGCCGTCATAAAAGGTGATGATACCATAAATCCTACCCCGACTTGGAAGCCGAGAGATTTTAAGTCGTTTAAGCATCTTACCCTTTCGTCGTATGACATATTTTCGGGGTGGATGGCTTCATAATGCTCGCGTGTGATGCTTTCGTGGCGCAGAAGATATCTGTCGGCGCCTGCTTCTTTCAGGCGTTTGTAGCTGTCAAATGAACGCTCACCGAGAGAAAGCGTTACGGCACATTCGGGGTATTTTGCCTTTATTGACGTTACTATATCGCAAAGCACGTCGTCGGTGAAATATCCGTCCTCACCGCCTTGCAAAACAAACGTACGGAAGCCGAGAAAATAGCCTTCGTCGCAGCAGGCGAGTATTTCGTCTTTTGTAAGTCTGTAACGTGAACAAAGCGTGTTGCTTTTTCTGATACCGCAGTAATAGCAGTCGTTTTTGCATATATTCGATATTTCAATGAGTCCGCGGATGAAGACCTTGTTTGAATATACCTTTTGCCGTGCTTCCACCGCTTTTCTGCGAGCATAATCGTAGGTGTCGTCGTCGAAATTCCCGACGAGCTGTACGTATTCGTCAAGCGTCAGCGAGTGCTCCTTTGCCAGCTTGTCAATAAGTTTAAATATGAGCATCGCCTACCCCCGAATAAACCGTCTTGACATGTACTCCGTCAAGCTTGCCTATCTTTCCGGAAAGCGCTGATATAATATCCTGCGGTGCATCTACTGCAACGCTTATAATACTTATATTCTTCTTGCGGTACGGGATGCCCATTCTTCCTATGATGCAGTCGCCGTATTCGTGTAAGAGGGAATTGACGTTTTCTGCCGAATCGTATTTTTCAACTATTATACTTATCAATGCAACCCTTGTTTCCATTGTATCTCCTTTGCAACCGCTTTATGATATCATATCCTAAAAATATGAATACCGTATATTTTTTTTAAATCAAAAAAATGAAGTTGCTGTATTTTGCTCGACTATATGAGGATGTGTGTCGATTATGCACAAAAAAAGTCGATATTTTTTGTGCATAATTAATATTGAAATCACACCTTTATTGTGATAAAATACTCATTACGACCGTTGAAGCTTTGGGAATTGTTTTACAAGACCGAAGGCGGAGGACGCTCTGGAGAATCCCATAAACCGTATGGGTGCCGAAGGTGCAAGGCGAAAGCCGAATCTCTCAGGCAAAAGGACAGGGCAGGCAAAACTATGTCTGAATATTTCCTTTTTCTCCGCTATTTTCAGCGGATTTTTTATTTTTTTACAGGAGGCGTTTATGGACGCGGTTTTAAAAATTGTTCAGACTATCAATGCGTATATGTCTGACTACATTCTTATTGTTTTGCTTGTCGGTGTAGGTCTTTTCTATACGATAAAGACAAGATTTGTTCAGGTTCGCTGCTTTGGCGAAGGTATGAAAAAGGTTTTCGGTAACTTCTCAATGAAGGGCGGAAAGCAAAAAGGCGGACTTTCATCGTTTCAGGCACTTTCTACAGCTATTGCCGCACAGGTCGGTACAGGTAATATCGTAGGTGCCTGCGGTGCTATACTCATAGGCGGTCCCGGCGCCATATTCTGGATGTGGATCATCGCATTTTTGGGCATGGCTACTATTTACGCCGAGGCTGTGCTGGCACAGGAAACAAGAGTTAAAGAAGCGAACGGAGAAATCCACGGCGGTCCCGTTTATTATATGAAAAAGGCGTTCCCAAATAAATTCGGTAAGTTCCTTGCGGCATTTTTTGCTATTGCTGCTGTTTTGGCACTCGGTTTTATGGGCTCAATGGTACAGTCAAACTCTATTGCCGAGTCCGTTTGTAACGCCGTTGGTGTTAATTATACTGACTGGGGTTGGATAATCGGTGCGGCACTTGCGATTATCTGCACGATTATTTTCATCGGCGGTATTCAGAGAATTGCTTCTGTTGCTGAAAAAATAGTTCCCGCTATGGCGTGTTTGTTCCTTATAGGCGGTGTGATAGTTCTTCTTACTAATATCACTAAGCTTCCCGAGACATTGACAATGATATTCAAATATGCCTTTACTCCTGATGCTCTTATAGGCGGTGGTATCGGTTACGCACTTAAGACGGCTATCAGCCAGGGTGCAAAGCGAGGCCTTTTCTCGAATGAAGCAGGTATGGGTTCAACACCTCACGCACACGCACAGGCAAACGTTGAAAAGCCTCACGACCAGGGTGTTGCTGCTATGATAGGTGTATTTATAGATACGTTTATCGTTCTTACTATGACTGCACTTGTTGTCATCACAATGCTTTATACTTCAAACGGTCCTTTTGGTGACACTTATAAGGCAGAGTCGGAAGCTATCAGCGTTATGACCGATGCGGAGATAAATGAAAGATATGCAGCATTGGTTGAGGAAAGCGGTATCACCAACACTGTTGATGACACTGCAGCTAAGAAAAACGCACTCATACAGGATTTATACAGTGATGCGATTTCCGAGTCCGGTATCAGCAAGACTAACGCAATGCAGTGGGCTGTTACAAACGGTTTCCCATCATTTATAAGCGGAATAGGTAATGTCTTTGTTGCTATCTGTCTTATGTTTTTCGCTTTCACTACGATTATCGGATGGAATTTCTTTGGTAAGATAAATATTCAGTATCTGTTTAAGAATAAAAAGTCTGCTACGGTTATTTATTCTGTGATATCGATAGTATTTATTTTCCTTGGAACACTCGCCTCCAATGATCTTGTATGGGAGCTTACGGACTTCTTCAATTACCTGATGGTGCTTCCTAACGTCATTGCACTCTTTGCACTGTCGGCAATAGTTGTTGCGGCAACGAAGAAGAAATAATCCAATCTGGTTATATAAAAAAGCTATAATTTGGCTATTTAAATCATATCAAAAAATGTGTATAATCGGTATATCAAGAATCAAAGGAGATTTTTATGTCGTATAAAAGAGTCTTAACAATTCAGGATATATCCTGCTTCGGTCAGTGTTCGCTTACAGTTGCCCTGCCCGTCATATCCGCATGCGGTATTGAAACGTGCGTTCTTCCTTCTGCCGTTTTATCAACCCATACGGCAGGCTTTTCGGGATACACGTTTACCGATCTTACGGATGATATGCCTAAGATAAAAGACCACTGGGTAAAAGAGGGTATCAAGTTTGATGCATTATACACAGGCTACCTCGGTTCTGCAAAGCAGATACAGTACGTAATGGATATACACAAAGCTACAGTTGACGGCGGTCTTCTCGTTGTCGATCCCGCAATGGCTGACAACGGAAAGCTGTACCCCGGCTTTGACGGTGCGTTCGTTGAAGAAATGAAAAAGCTTTGCTCAGCATCCGATTACGTTGTACCCAACATCACGGAGGCTTGTATGCTTACCGGCATCGAGTATAAAACAGAGTACGACAGAAAGTATATAGACGGAATAATAGACGGTCTTGCCGGCATAGGATGTAAAAATATCATCCTTACGGGCGTAAGATATAACGAAGGTAAAACGGGTGTTGTCGTTGTTGAAAACGGCAAATACGATTATTACGAACACGATATGCTTCCTAACAGCTGTCACGGTACGGGCGATATATACGCTTCTGCGTTCGTCGGAGCACTGCTGAACGGAAAAAATGCGTATCTTTCTGCAAAAATAGCCGCAGATTATACGGTTGAATGTATAAAGGCGACGGCGGAAGAAAATAACCATTGGTATGGTGCAAAGTTTGAACCCGTGCTGTTCAAGCTTATAGAAATGCTGAAATAAAAGGTAACTATGAAGAGAACTAAACTCGCAGACAGAGAATATACGGACTACACAAAAGGCGAAGAGATTTTCAATATGGTAAGCCACATAGTAGGTGCGGCGATAGGTGTCGCCGTGCTGACGCTGTGCATCGTTTATTCGGCGGTAAACAGTGATGCGTGGGCTGTTGTGAGCAGCTGTATATACGGTGCATCAATGATATTGCTCTATACGGTGTCGAGTGTTTACCACGGTCTGCGAAGAAATACGGGCAAAAAAGTTATGCAGGTGATAGACCATTGTATGATCTATTATCTGATAGCGGGAACGTATACACCCGTCGTACTGTGTGCTTTAAGACCGGAGCATCCCGTGTGGGCTTGGGTGATATTCGGTATCGTCTGGGGATGTGCGGCAACAGCTACCGTCTTTACAGCGATAGATTGGCAGAAATATTCAAAAATGGCGATGTTCTGTTATCTCGGAATGGGCTGGTGTATCGTCCTTGCAATAAAACCCGCTGTTGCAACGATAGCACCCGCAGGACTTTGGTTCATATTTCTCGGCGGTGTTGCATATACGCTCGGCGCTGTGATGTACGGACTCGGCAATAAGATCAGATATATGCACTCCGTGTTTCATCTGTTCGTTATTGCAGGAAGCGTGTTGCAGTTCTTCGGAATAATATTCTATGTTTTATAATTAAAAAACAAGCTGTATTGAATGTGAAATTCCACATTTCAGACGGCTTGTTTTAATTTTGTGTAGAAAGAGAAAATACTTATGCGAGAATAAACTCTGACAGTCTACGCCTCCC
>JAZOSS010000020.1:0-2787 GCA_045657205.1 Eubacteriales bacterium | reverse complement strand
GCCCGAACCGCTTTGGCATACCGTTATTTCGCCCTTGCGTGAAGCAAAATATACGTCCGTCTTATCGACGTCAACAGCTTCGCCGCTGTAACCGATAGCACACAGCACACGGCCCCAGTTTGCATCTGCACCGAACATAGCAGCCTTGACGAGTGACGAGCAGATAACGGATTTTGCCACGTTTCTTGCACACGACTTGTCGGGAGCTGTATTTACGATACATTCAATAAGCTTTGTAGCACCTTCGCCGTCCTTTGCAATCGAACGGCAAAGCTTCTTTGTAACGGCTGCCAATGCCTTTTTAAATTCAAAGTAATCGGCGTTTTTCTCCGTTATCTCGCAGTTGCCTGCTTTTCCGTTTGCCATTATCGAAAGCATATCGTTCGTGGAGGTGTCTCCGTCAACGCTTATCATATTGAAGCTGTCGCAAACGTCCTCCGTAAGTGCATCCTTTATCATAGCGGGGCTTATTGCGGCATCCGTCGTTATGAAAACGAGCATCGTTGCCATATTGGGATGTATCATTCCCGAGCCCTTTGCAATACCGCCCATACGGCACGTTTTTCCGTCAAGCTCAAACTCAACGGCAACTTCTTTAAGTGCTACGTCCGTTGTCATTATTGCGTGTGCGGCATCCGTGCTTCCGTCGTAAGAAAGCAGGGAAACAAGCTCGGGCATTGCCTTTTCCATAGGTTCTGTCGAAAGGGGCTGACCGATGACACCCGTTGATGCTACGATTATATCGTTTGCGGATATACCCGTAAATTCCTGTGTCATTCTGCACATTTTTTCGGCAATTTCAATGCCGTCGGCGTTACACGTGTTTGCATTACCGCTGTTGCAGATAACTGCCTGCGCTATGCCGTTTTCGAGATTTTTCTTCGTCACCTTTATAGGTGCGCCCTTAACGAGATTCTGTGTATATACTGCGGCGGATGATGCGGGAACGTCGCTTACGATGAGCGCAAGATCTTTCTTTTGCTTGTTCTTTCTGATTCCGCAGTGAATTCCGGCAGCCTTGAAGCCGGTGGCGGCACAAACGCCGCCGGATATGTATTTCATGTGGATTCTCTCTTTCCTTATAATACCAATCCCGAGCATTCATCAACGCCCAGAACAAGGTTCATATTTTGTATTGCCGCGCCCGATGCACCTTTACCGAGGTTGCAGAAGAGAGCGCATATCTGAGGACGTTCGTCACATCCGCAGACGATTATTTCCATGCTGTCTTTACCCGAAAGGGTGTTCGTGTACAAAAATCCGTCCTCTGTTCCTTTTTCGCAAAGAGGCTTTACGGATATAAGACGGCAGGATGCGTAATATTCAGAGAAATATTCGTGAAGCTCGGATGTTGTGAGCTTCTTTTTCATAAGCGATGAATGAAGCGGAACGGTAACTGCCATACCGCTGTAAAAATCACCTACGATGGGATTGAATACAGGCTCAAAGGCAAGTGAGCATACTGCCTTCATTTCGGGCAGATGCTTGTGATGCGCCGTAAGACCGTATTGCGCGGGAGAGTCGTACTTTTCAGCTCTGTTTTCGTCCTCGTACGAGGAGATCATTCCTTTTCCGCCTCCGCTGTAGCCCGTTAAGGAGTGGCTTACCAACGGATAATCGGGGGCGATGATACCGCCTTTTACAAGGGGATAAACTATGCTGTTGAATCCCGATGCGTGGCATCCCGGATTTGCTATTCTTTTGCTGTTTATGATGTTATTACGGAACGTGTCATCAAGCTCGGGAAAACCGTATGCCCAGCCGTCAGCCGTTCTGTGAGCGGTGGATGCATCAATTATTACCGTGTTCGGGTTTTTACAAAGCGTTACGGCTTCCTTTGCCGCCGCATCGGGCAGACAGAGAAAAGTAACGTCGGATGCGTTTATGCGCTCAGCTACAGCTGTGTTATCCTTTCTGAGTTCCTCGGGAATAGAAAGGAGATTTATATCGTCTCTGTTTGCAAGACGGGATGCGATACGCAATCCCGTCGTGCCGACAGAACCGTCAATAAATATATTATACATATATAATACTCTTATTTGTTCTTTTTGTCAACCATTGCTTTAACTTTTAAGGGAAGACCGAACAAGTTTATGAAGCCTTCAGCGTCGTACTGGTTGTAAACTTCGTCTTCGTCAAACGTTGCGATCTCTTCATCGTACAAGGAGTAGGGTGAAGTTACACCTGCGTTGATGAGGTTGCCCTTGTAAAGCTTGAGCTTAACGGAACCTGTAACCGTCTTCTGTGTTTCTTCAACGAAAGCGTCGAGAGCTTCGCGAAGAGGTGTGAACCACTGACCGTAGTAAACGATTTCAGCGTACTTAGCGGCGATGAGTTCTTTGTAGTGAGTTGTTTCGCGGTCGAGAGTAAGTGTTTCGAGAACCTTGTGCGCACGGTAAAGGATCGTTCCGCCGGGTGTTTCGTAAACGCCGCGGCTCTTCATACCTACAAGACGGTTTTCAACAATGTCAACAAGACCGATACCGTTGTCGCCGCCGAGCTTGTTGAGCTTTTCGAGCATAGCAACGGGGGAAAGCTTTTCGCCGTTGAGAGCTACGGGAACACCCTTTTCAAAGTCGAGAGTGATGTATGTGGGTGTGTCGGGTGCCTGTTCGGGGGAAATGCCGAGTTCAAGGAAGCCGGGCTTGTTGTACTGGGGCTCGTTTGCGGGGTTTTCAAGATCAAGACCTTCGTGTGACAAGTGCCAGAGGTTCTTGTCCTTTGAGTAGTTTGTTTCACGGCTTATCTTGAGGGGTACGTTGTGCGCTTCAGCGTAGTCGATCTCCT
>JAZOSS010000019.1:0-15715 GCA_045657205.1 Eubacteriales bacterium | reverse complement strand
TTTCACAAAATCGTTCGTACGGCTCACTTTATGTCTTTCTGCCGCAACTATCGCTTTAAGCGTTTCGGATGCTTCCTCAAGCTTTCCCGTTTCGTTAACTATAACGTAGTCGTAAAGCTCAAATTTTTCAAGCTCCTTGAGTGCTGTCTGCATTCTCATGGCAACCACGTCATCACTTTCCGTTCCGCGTCCTTTCAGTCTGCTTTCAAGCGTTGAATAGTCGGGCGGCAGTATCCATATCAGCACAGAGTCGGGAAACATCCTTTTGACGTTTTCAGCCCCTTGTACTTCAAGTTCGAGAATTACGTTTATTCCCTCTTCCGTTTTGCCCTTTATTTCGGAATAAAGCGTTCCGTAATAGTTTCCCACGTATTCGGCATATTCCACAAAATCGCCGTCAGCGATATGCTTTTCAAATTGCTCCTTAGTGAGAAAATGATAATTCACTCCGTCTACTTCACCCGGTCTCGGTTTGCGTGTCGTTGCGGAAACACTGTACGAATATCCGCCGTCGTTCACGACGTTTGAAAGAACGCTTCCCTTTCCGCTTCCCGCAGGGCCCGATACAACGAGCAGAAGTCCTTTTTCTTCAGCCATTTTATAATCCTTTCACACTTGTTCACGGCAACCGTCAAAGATTGCGCGCACGAAGGTCGGCATCGTTCTTTTCAGATGTGTCATCGCCCGAAATTCGTTCGGCAGCCTTTTCGGGTGATAATGCACACAGTAATACCGCACCGTTTTCCATAAGTATAACGCTTTTTGTTTTTTTACCGCACGTGACGTCTATTGCACGTCCGTTTTCCTTTGCTTCGGCAACAAGCCTTTTTACCGGTGCCGCATCCGGTGTACAGACGGCAAGCACCTTATCCGTTGCCGCGTAGTTACCGTAACCTATATCTGCAAGCTTCATTATCACTCTATATTCTGTATCTGTTCTCTGATCTTTTCAAGCTCACCCTTGATAGCCACGACTGTATGTGCCACCTCGGTATTCTGAGCCTTGCTTCCGATCGTGTTCGTTTCTCTGTTTATTTCCTGCATACGGAAATCGAGATCGCGTCCTACAGGAACGGTACTTTCAAGGTATGAGTCAAACGCAACGAAATGACTGCGTAAGCGTACAAGCTCCTCATCAATAGCCACCTTATCAGCAAATATTGCACATTCGGTAAGGATCCTGTCCTCGCTTGCTTTTATACCCATTTCGTCAACAACTGTTCTGAGCTTCGTGTAAAGTCTTTTTTCGTATTCCTTCGTCGTCTGCTCCGACTTCTCTTCGATCACATTTACAAGCTCTTCTATGTAAAGACGTTTTGCACGTATATCGTCGTGAAGTCTTGCACCTTCGGAAAGACGTGCCGAATTGAAGTTTTCAACAGCTTTTTCAAGGACTTCTTTAAGATCATCCCAATCCTTTGCCGTATCCTCTTCGGGCTTTGCCACCGTGAATATATCGTGCATACGTGCTACCGACATAACGGAAATATCGTCTTTAAGTCCGAACGTGTCACGGAGCTTATAAAGAGCATCAATATATCCCCTTGCGTAATCCTCGTCAAGACAGACCGAGCAATTGAGTCCGGGAGGTGCCTCTATTGAAATAAGGACATCTACCTTACCTCTCGAAACTCCCGCCGACTGAATGTACGATTTTACTTTTTCTTCAAGGAACAGATACGCCCTCGGTATCTTGACGTTTACATCAAGAAAACGGTTGTTCACCGCTTTTATTTCCACCGTGATATCTTTTCCCGAAATATTTTGTCTGAAACGACCGTATCCGGTCATACTTTTTAACATAGCGGTATCCTTCTTCTATTATTAACTATTTTATAATTATAAATCATATTAAACGATTTGTCAACCGCGATTTTGTTAACAAAGCTAATTATAATTTACAGCAAGTTTAGATTAAGTTTACAAATATATTTTACCGCTTGCTGCACTTTCCCCCTTGAAATCCTGCGTGTGTTATGTTATAATATAAATTGTCAAAAAATATGATTGGAGAAAAAAATATGAAAGCCGTTATAACAGTCGTCGGACACGACAGTGTGGGAATTATAGCAGTAGTAAGCACTGCATGCGCTGAAGTTGGCGCAAACATTGAGGATATCACTCAAAGCGTAATCAAAGATTATTTCGCTATGGTAATGGTCGTTGATATAGACAATCTGAACATCCCGTTCAATGCTCTCGTAGACAAGCTCGACGCCATAGGAAAAGAAAGAGCCCTCGAAATACGCACCATGCACGAGGATATTTTTAATTCAATGCACAGGATATGAGGCACTGAAATGATAAATCTTAACGATATTTTAGAAACGATAAATATGATAAAAGAGGAAAACCTCGACATCAGAACGGTGACGATGGGTATTTCTCTGCTTGACTGCGCAAGCGACGATATAAACGTCCTTTGCGACAGAATATACGATAAGCTGACAACGCGTGCCGAAAAGCTCGTGCCCGTCGGCGAGGATATAGAAAAACAGTACGGTATACCGATAATCAACAAGCGTGTTTCCGTAACTCCCGTATCGCTCATCGGCGGCAAGCACTCCTCCGATGACTACATAAAAATAGCACAAACGCTCGACCGTGCGGCAAATACCCTCGGTATAAACTTCATAGGCGGTTTCGGTGCGCTCGTTGAAAAAGGCTTTACGGACAACGCGCTCAATCTTATAAAAGCAATACCCGATGCACTTTCGCAGACGAAGCTCGTATGCTCATCCGTAAACGTGGCATCTACCAAAGCAGGTATAAACATGGATGCTATCGCCATGATGGGTGACACTATACTCAAAACAGCGTATCTTACACGTGATGAACAATCTATCGGCTGTGCAAAGCTCGTTGTTTTTGCAAACGTACCGCAGGACAACCCCTTTATGGCGGGAGCTTTTCACGGTATAGGCGAAGCGGAAACTGTCATAAACGTAGGCGTTTCGGGTCCCGGTGTCGTAAGCTCGGCTATAAAGCGTGCAGGTAACTGCGATCTTTCATCGCTCGCGGAAATAATAAAGAAGACGGCATTCAAGATAACGAGAATGGGACAGCTCGTGGCTCACGAAGCGTCTTCAAGACTCGGCGTACCGTTCGGCATAGTTGACCTTTCACTTGCTCCGACACCTGCTGTAGGTGACTCGGTTGCGTATATCCTTGAAAATATGGGACTTGAGCAGTGTGGTGCACACGGAACGGTGGCAGCCCTTGCTCTTCTTAACGATGCTGTCAAAAAAGGCGGCGTTATGGCATCATCTCACGTCGGCGGACTTTCCGGAGCATTTATCCCCGTATCCGAAGATGCGGGAATGATAGCTGCGGCAGAATCGGGCGCGCTCTCGCTTGAAAAGCTTGAGTCGATGACAGCCGTATGCTCCGTCGGTCTTGATATGATCGCGATCCCCGGTGACACACCTGCCGATATCATATGCGGAATAATTGCAGATGAAATATCAATAGGTGTAGCAAACACGAAGACGACGGCGGTAAGACTTATCCCGGCGTACGGAAAATCCGTCGGTGAGTCCGTATCCTTCGGCGGTCTGCTCGGATACGCCCCCATTATGAGCGTAAACAATAAATCCTGCGCTGAATTTATCGCAAGAGGCGGACGAGTCCCCGCCCCGATACACAGCCTTAAAAACTGACATTCAAACAGGCACAAGCCGTCAAAAGCTGCGGCTTATGCCTGTTTTCGTTAAAACCACTTCAAAGTGTAAATATTATGTTACAAAATAAAAAAATAATAATTTTCACTTGTTATTTTAACTTTCTGCACATATAATAGCTTTTAACGGTAATATCGAAAGGAGCAGATATGTTCAAAAGAACAAAAAACGGGCGCAGTACTAAAAGCAAGGTATTTAAACAATTGGGCGAAAACGAAAAAACTCCCCTCATACGTTCGATCGAACGTATACGCCCCCGTGATATCAAGCTTTCGGAAGGTGCGAAAGTTCAGAAAAGCACGTCCAGACTTTTGCTGGGAGCTGTCAGATATGCACTGCTTACAGCAAGCTCTCTCATTTTTTTGTGCAGTTTTGCAGCACTTGTGCTTTACTTTCTTTCATACGCACAGACAAGCAAAGAAAACGAAAAATTCAACGAGGTCTTTTACGGTGATGCAATGCTTTCATCCGTAACCGTTTCCCCTCCCAACAAAGCAAACGTAGAAACGCTTGAATTTTCACGTACTTTAGCAGGCGAGGTGATTGATGTTGAATATTCCGAGGGCATTTACAACGAAGAATTTCAGCGTATGCGCTCAAAGATACTCGATATGAAACGTCAGAATCCCGACGTCTGGGGTTGGATAACCGTTGAAAACACAAACATAGATTACCCGATAATGTTCAGCGGTGACAACAGTTACTACCTGACTCATTCGCCAAACAAAAAAACTAACAGCCACGGCTCGATTTTTGCCGACGGAAGGACAAAACCGAAGCTTGAAGACAACAAAGCACTTATCGTTTACGGGCACAATATGACTACTACGAACACGATGTTCGCACAGCTCATCCATTTCACGAAGGAAGACGTATTCAACAACAGACAGGTCACGATAACAACACTTGACGGTATATATACGTTTGAAGTTTTTTCGATCTACAATACCACGGCGAACTACAATTATATCAGAACACACTTTTACGGAAGCTCGGATTATCTTTCTTTTGTAGAAAAATGCGCCTCCCTTTCTCTTTTCCGCAAGGACGTCACTTTCACCGAAGATGATATGCTTCTGACACTTTCCACATGCACAACACAGAGAGATAACAAGCGTTGGGCAATCCACGCAAAACTTATCGCAGTATCAAACTAAGGATGTTTAAAAAATGAAAATTTCGGTAATTATACCTATGTACAATGAATCCTCGATCATAGAGGATTCACTCAACACATTTCATATGTATATGAAAGAAACATTTGAAGATTTTGAACTTATGTTCGTTGACGACGGTTCAATCGACGGCTGTTCGGAAGCTGTAGCAAAAAGAGCAAAGGAAGACCCACGTGTACGCCTTGTTCGTTACGAAAACAATAAAGGAAAGGGCTGTGCCGTAAGAACGGGTATGCTTGCTTCCACAGGTGACATTGCAATGTTTACCGACTGCGATCTTGCATACGGCACGGGTGTCATAAAGGACGTTTACGACTTTTTTGAAGCTGATAATAAAAAAACCGTTGATGGAAAGAAGCCGACATCCGTTGTGGTAGGTTCAAGAAATCTGACAAAAGACGGCTACGAAGGATACACGCTTCTTCGCCGCATAGCGTCAAAGATATACATAAAAGTTCTCTGCATTACAGCCGGATTCAATCTCTCCGACTCGCAGTGCGGAATGAAAGGCTTCAGAGGAGCTGATGCAAAGACGATATTCTCCGAATGTGAAACGGATGGTTTTGCATTTGACTTTGAAGCTTTGCTCACGGCAAAAACGAAGGGTATGCTCATAGGTGAGCTGCCTGTAAAAATAATAAATCACCGTGAATCAAAGGTAAACGTACTTTCGGATACCTTCAAAATGCTCGGTGATCTGACTAAGATAAAGCGCAGAGTCAAACAAAAAAACAAAAAGAAATAAAAAATAACCTCACACTCTTTCGAGTGTGAGGTATTATACAGAATTAAACCTCTGCGTTTTCTGCAAGGTATATTTCCTTCTGTGCTTCGTAAACTTCAAGCACAGACTCTTCTATAGTCTTGCGGAATTCAGAATTGATGGGATGCACGATATCGCGAAACGTGTTATCCGGGTTTTTTCTGCTGGGCATCACGATAAACTTCTTACCGCTTGCATCAATAACTTTTATGTCGTGTACTGCAAGCTGACCGTCAAACGTGACCGAAACGATCGCTTTCATAGGACCGTCTTCAAAGATTTTTCTGATTTTGATATCCGAAATAATCATGGCTGTTCTTCCTCTCTGTGTAGTGGAAGCGGTGAATAATTATTCATCACAGTCACCTCTTCCGTTTACTTAATTGTATACCATTTATATTATGATATTCTAAATTTTAGACAAAAATCTTGTAAATTAATAGACAATTTTTCTGAATTGTTAATGTACTTATAATTTATATTTTTTTAACCATTTCGCACTAATTAAATAATTTTTTTTGAACACGACAATTATTACACCGAAAGGAAACCCATTGATGAAAAACGAACGTAAATATTACTCACCAAACGAAATAAGGGAAATATTAGCTGAAGAAAAGAATGTCTATTTTATTGGTATCGGCGGTGTATCAATGTCTTCACTGGCAATAATAACAAATTCAAGCAGAATAAAAACAGCAGGAAGCGACAGAACTTTGTCGGAAGTGACAGACTCTCTTGAAAAGGCGGGCATCGAAGTTCAGGAAGGTCACGAGGTAAAAAACATCAAAAATTACTCCGTTGTCATTTACAATGCCGCGATACACGCTGATAATCCCGAATATTATTACGCTGCAACGCATAATTATTTTATGATATACCGTTCCGATTTTTTGGGATATATAATCTCCGAATACGGTAATTCCATAGGCGTTGCAGGCACTCACGGCAAAAGCACGGCAACTGCCATGATATACAGCATTTTAAACACAGCAGGGCTTGATCCGACCGTGATGAACGGAGCGGTCATTCCGAAAATAAATTCACAGTATCACATCGGTGCAGGCGACAGAATAGTGTTTGAAGCTTGCGAATACAAGGATTCTTTTCTCTCGTTCTTCCCAACGATCGCCGTCGTTCTGAACGCTGAATTCGACCACGCGGACTATTTTGAAAATTTCGACGTTTACATTGAGTCGTTCAAAAAATATCTTTCTCATTCCGAGGGCGGCGCGGCGTGTGTAAACTTCGACTCGCCCGGTGCAAAAAAAGCATCCGAAGATTATAAAGGCGAGCTTTATTCCTACGGCATCGACTGCCCCGAAGCGCGCATAACCGCAAAAAATATCATTTTTTCAAACGGTCACCCCGAATTTGACATTTATTTTGACAATGGTTTTTACTCCCACGTAAAGCTCTCCGTTTTCGGTATGCACAACGTCTACAACACTTTGGCAGGCGCAGGTGTCGCCTTCGCCTGCGGAATAACCAACGGAGAGGTATTTGCCCGCGGTGCCTCCTCCTTCACGGGAATAAAACGCAGATTTGAATACAGAACGAGCGTAAACGGTGCCGAAATATACGACGATTACGCACATCACCCGACGGAGATCACGGCAACCCTCTCTGCGGCAAGAAAAATATGCACAGGACGTCTTCGTGTCGTTTTTCAATCCCATACTTATTCAAGAACAAAGGCATTGTTTGACGATTTCGTATCCTCCCTTTCAAGCTGTGACGAGGCGGTAATTGCCGATATCTACCCCGCGCGTGAAACAGACACCCTCGGTATGTCGGCACAGCTTCTGTCTGACAGCATACCCTGCGGAAAATACGTCGGCGGATTTGATAAAATTGCCGAATACATCAAAAAAACAGCCGCCCCGAACGACACCATCATCGTTATGGGGGCGGGCGACGTCAACCGCGTGATCGACTTATTACCGTCAGCTGAATGATTTTTCTTTAAAGGTAGCGCATGCAGTATCGGCAGACGACGTAGCGTACGAAGGGCCTATTGACACTTTATCCGCCGTGCAGTAACATTCGCCGTCGTGGTAAACACAGTTCTTGACGTCACAACCTATTCCCTTTATATGCTTGTGGGATCTGTTGTTATCTTCCGTAAACATTGACATTTTACCGTCTCCTTTCTTGTTTCTGATGTAAGTATGCACAATTTTATTATTTTTATTCAAACGAGGTTTATATGGCAGTATTCGTTATAGCAGACCTTCATCTGCCCTTCGGTGACAGCTCCAAAACGATGGAGGTTTTCGGAGGAAGATGGGCAAACTATACAGACAAACTAAAGGAAAATTGGATACGTGACATATCAGACGGTGACACCGTTATTCTTGCAGGAGATACTTCGTGGGGAATGGATTTCAAAACTGCTCTTCCAGATCTTGCATTCGTCAATTCCCTGCCCGGAAAAAAAATCATTCTTGAAGGCAACCACGACTACTGGTGGAATACGGTTAAAAAGATGAATTCGTTTTGCGAAGAAAACGGTCTTGATTTTTCATTTTTAAGAAACAATGCTTTTGAAACGGATGATTTCATCATCTGCGGTTCAAGAGGCTGGTACACAGGAGAAAAAACAATTCCCGAATCAAACGCCGACAGTACGAAAATCGTAAACAGAGAAAATATGCGCTTACAGCAAAGCCTTGAAGAAGGCAGAAAACTGTCAGCCGACAAACCTCTCGTTGCTTTTTTGCATTTTCCCGCCGTTTACGGCTCGTACGTATGCGATGAAATTACGGATACTTTATCGCGTTACGGTGTAAAGCTGTGCTTTTACGGACACATCCACGGCATACACCGTGAAATGTCTGACATAACATATAACGGTATTACATATAAAATGGTATCGGCAGACCACTTGAATTTTAAGCCGTATAAAATAATTTATTAATATTTTTAAAATTCTATTGACTTTATTTTCTTGTTCGATATAATGATATATTATATATTTTTAAAATAACGGAGGACTAAAAAATGAGTCTGAAAAAAGTAACTACTCCCGAAACCAACGTAAGAGAGTTGGAAATATCAATAGAAAAGGCAACCTTTGATGCCGCTGTTATGCGTGCATACAAGAGCAAAGTCGGTTCACTTTCTATCCCCGGCTTCCGCAAGGGTAAAGCTCCCAAAGCCATAATCGAAAAGATGTACGGCTCTGACTTTTTCTATAACGATGCACTTAACGCACTTCTCCCCGATGCATACGAAGATGCAGTTAAAGAATCAGGTCTTGAGCCTATAAGCCAGCCTGAATTTGATTTCGATTCCTTCGAAGGTGACGAGATCACAGTTAAAGCAAAATTCTACGTTAAGCCCGAAGTTGAAGTAAAGGATTACTTCGGTTTTGAGCTTGAAAAGACGGTAAACGAAGTTAAGGACGCTGACGTTGATGCTGAGATCGAACGCCGCCGCCGCACAAACGCACGTATGGTTGAAGTTACAGACAGAGCCGCGCAGAACGGCGACCTCGTAACTATCGACTACTGCGGCTCGATAGACGGTGTTGAGTTTGCAGGCGGTAAGGATGAAGGCCACAAGCTCAAGCTTGGTTCCGGAAGCTTTATCCCCGGTTTTGAAGCACAGATCGAAGGTCACAACGTGGACGATTCCTTCGACGTAAACGTAACGTTCCCCGAAGAATACCACGCAGAAGAACTCAAGGGCAAGGCTGCAGTATTTGCATGCAAGCTTCATAAGATAGAAGTTGAAGAGCTTCCCGCACTTGATGACGAATTTGCAAAAGACGTTTCCGAATTTGATACACTTGATGAATATAAAGCTGATATAAAGGCAAAACTCGCAGAAAGAAACGATAATATTGCAACAAATCTTCTTGAAGAAAGACTTGTTGATGCTCTTCTTGCAAAGACGACTGTTGAAGTTCCCCCTGTAATGATCGAAAGCGAAATATACAACGAGCTCAGAGGCTTTGAAACACGCCTTATGCAGCAGGGTATGAGCCTTGATATCTATATGCAGTACACAGGTACGAAGATAGAAGATCTCAAGGAACAGGCAAGACCTCAGTCCGAACGCCAGGTAAAGACAAGACTTGCACTTGAAAAGGTTGCAGAGCTTGAAAAGATCGAAGTTACGGATGCTGAGATCGACGCTGAGTACGCTTCCGTTGCGGAATCCACAAAGATGGACGTCGAAAAAGTTAAAGAACAGGTTACAAAAGAAGACGTACACTACCACCTCACACTCAAGAAAGCTCTTGACTTGCTGAGAGAAAAGGCTGTTATCACAGAAAAAACAATAACCGAGTAAGAAAGGAACCCATATGCACGATATGCACGACTCCATAACTATCCCCTACGTCATTGAACAAACAAGCCGAGGCGAGCGCTCGTACGACATTTTCTCACGTCTTTTGAACGACAGAATAATAATGCTGACGCAGGACGTGAATCACGCCACATCGGCAGTCATCGTGGCTCAGATGCTTTACCTTGAAGCTGCTGATCCCGACCGTGACATTTACTTCTACATCAATTCCCCCGGCGGTTCTATCACCGACGGAATGGCAATATACGACACGATGAACTACATCAAGTGCGATGTTTCCACAATATGTATAGGTATGGCGGCAAGTATGGGGTCGTTCCTTCTTTCCGCTGGAACAAAAGGCAAGCGTTTTGCTCTGCCCAACAGCGAAATAATGATACACCAGCCCTTGATCGGAGGCGGCGGCTTGAGCGGTCAGGCATCCGACATAAAGATACACACGGATCATTTGCTTTTCACAAAGGAAAAAATGAACCGTATACTTGCCGAAAACACGGGAAAATCGTACGAACAGATATGTATCGACACGGACCGTGACAACTATATGACAGCAGAGCAGGCAAAAGCTTACGGTCTTATAGATGAAATAATAATAAAGAAGTGATCTTATGGCAGATAATAAAAAAACTACGTTAGCCTGCTCTTTTTGCGGCAGGACCGAGTCTGACGACGTACTGCTTATTCCCTCTCCCACGGGTGCTTGCATATGCGAGTACTGCGTTGACATCTGCTCGTCCATACTTGATGAAAAGTACGAAGATGAAGCGTATGAAAACGAGGGTGATTCGCTGACGTTTGAAACGTTACCGAAGCCGCAGCAGATACACGCCGCACTCGATGAATACGTTATAGGACAGACGAACGCCAAAAAGACGCTTTCCGTAGCGGTATACAACCACTACAAGCGCATACTTTTGCTTGAAGAAAGCAGAAAAAACAGTTCGCGTAAAAAAGGAAAGAAAAAGTCAAAGGAAGAAGCGAAGCCGGATGTTGAAATACAGAAAAGCAACGTGCTTCTTTTAGGTCCTACGGGTGTGGGTAAGACTTATATTGCCCAGACTCTTGCAAAAACGATGAAGGTTCCCTTTGCTATTGCCGACGCTACGACACTTACCGAAGCGGGATACGTCGGTGAGGACGTTGAAAACATTCTTTTAAGACTTATTCAGGCAGCCGACTACGACGTTGAACGTGCCGAAAAAGGTATCATATATATTGATGAAATAGATAAGATATCCAGAAAGAGCGAAAACCGCTCCATAACGAGAGACGTTTCAGGCGAAGGCGTTCAGCAGGCACTGTTGAAGATTCTTGAAGGAACGACGGCAAACGTACCTCCGCAGGGCGGAAGAAAGCACCCCAACCAGGAATTTATACAGATCAACACGGAAAATATCCTGTTCATATGCGGCGGTGCTTTTGACGGTCTTGATAAGATAATTGAGCAAAGACGTGGAAACCAGACAGTCGGATTCGGCACGGAAAAGATAACTGCCGAGATGAAAAAGCGTGACGGTATATACGCAGGAGTATGCGCTCACGACATAATAAAATACGGTCTTATTCCCGAGCTTGTGGGAAGACTTCCCGTAATAACGTGTCTTGACGCACTTGACAAAACGGCGCTTGCCAAAATACTGAAAGAGCCTAAAAACTCACTTGTAAAGCAGTACACGAAGCTTTTATCTCTCGACGGTGTTGCGCTTGAATTTTCAGACGATGCGATACATGAAATAGCAGCTCTTGCTATTGAAAGATCAGCAGGTGCAAGAGGTCTTCGTTCAATAGTTGAAGATCTTATGCTTGATATAATGTACAAAGTACCGTCTGACAGCACGATAGAAAAAGTAACCGTAACGTCCGACTACGTCAAAAAGCAAGGCGATATCGAAATAACGTATAAAAGCGAAAACGCATAAATTAAAGGTGACTGATTAAAAAATCGGTCACCTTTTTATTTATGTAAATTCAACGCTATCTTTTAAGTCCTTCAAGCAAAAATCCGAAGCTGTATTTGAAGTTTTCAACTGCTTTATCACGGGGAAGATTTCTGCTTACCGCATCGGCGTTATATCCTCGGCAAAAGCACCATATTGCGTAGCTTATGGCATCGGAATCAACGTCTTTAAAAAGCTTTTTCGATTTTGCGTATTCTATCAGCTTTATTATTTCTTTGTGCCACCATTCAAAATTCGCACGCGATACGGAGTCATTTTCAAATACATAGCTGTTGAGGTTCATTTTGTTGTCGTACGACATCATAAGTGTATTTGCAACCATATCGGTCACCTGCTCAAAAAAGTCCTTGGCGGGATCAACGCCCGCTGTAATACTTTCTCTTATTTTCAAAACCGTTTTTTCGTAAAGTATGTCAAGCACTTCATCTATATTCTTGAATCGGTTATAAAACACCCTGTTGGAGATATCAAGAGTTTTAAGTATTTTCCTTACGTTAAGGCCGTCAACGCCGTTTTCAAGTGCGATCTTTTCTGCTGTATCAATTATTCTTTGCGACATTTCGTCGCATATAAGCTCCTCTTTTTTCTCCATAAATCCCCCCGTGTGGCACATCGTGTGCTAAATATGATACCACAAAAATCCACCTTTGTCAACAACAAATGCAAACCTTAATCCAAATTTAATATATTGCACGTCTATGCCCGAGCAACGGAAGCTGTTTTCTTATCTCACTGCAATATTCAAGATCTATATCAACTGTATACAGCTCCTCTTTTGTGCCAAGCTGTTTTAAAACTTTCCCCCACGGATCGGTTATTATCGAATGTCCCCATGAGCGATAGCTCTGTGTGTCGTCGGTCGCGGAAGCACAGCCTATCATATACACCTGACTGTCAACGGCTCTTGCTCTGAACAAAAGCTCCCAATGCTCAGGTCCCGTCGTATAATTGAACGAGGCGGGCACTATAATGGCTTTTACGTCATTTGCCATACGCAAGGCAAGCTCGGGAAATCTTATGTCATAGCATATCATAACTCCTATTTTTCCCCATTTTGTTTCAAATACCGTTACTTTGTTTCCTGCTGAAAACGTATCGGATTCTTTAAAATACTGTCCGTTTTTTATATCCACGTCAAAAAGATGTATTTTTCTGTGCTTTGCTATGATGTTCCCGAAAGGATCAAACACGTACGACGTATTGTATATTTTCCCCTCATCTCGTTCGGGGATACTTCCTGCTGTAAGATACAGCTTATTTTTCTTTGCAATATCGGAAAGTCCTTTTATTATCTCGCTTTTTTCATCCATCGCGTACTTTACGAACGCATCATTTTCGTACGCACAAAAGCACATTTCGGGCAACACGGCAATATCTGCATTTTGGCTTTTTGCCTCAGCGACAAGTGACTTGATCTTTTCAAGGTTTTCATTCGGAGTTTTCAAAACCTTCATCTGTACCAACGAAATACGCATATTCATCCCACCTTTACATATTTGATTATACCCTACGAAAAAGTTTATGTCAATATTTTGTTGACAAATGCAGGTGTGTATTGTAAAATGAATTATACTTGTACAGGAGATATGATAATGGATATACAAAAACTGCTTGAAAAAATGACACTTGAAGACAAGCTTGCACAAATGCTTCAGATAACCCCCGAAATGATAACAGATAAAAGCGAGGGTATGGTAACGGGTCCTATGACGAAATTCGGAATACCCGAAAACGTAACATCGCGTGTCGGTTCCGTTTTGGGCGGTACGGGCGCAGAGGCGTTGAACGAGCTTCAAAAGCTTCACTTAAAAGAAGATCCGAACGGTATTCCCCTTTTGTTTATGGCTGATGTTATACACGGCTTCCGCACGATATACCCGACGCCTTTGGGAATAGGTGCGACGTTCGACGAAGATCTATCCGAAAAATGTTCCGCTATGGCGGCAAAAGAGGCTGCGGCAAGCGGTCTGCACGTAACCTTTGCCCCTATGATGGATCTTGCGCGTGACGCACGCTGGGGAAGATGCACGGAAACGTGCGGAGAAGATCCGTATCTCAATTCAAAAATGGCAGCCTCTATGGTAAAAGGCTTCCAGGGTGATCTCGGTGCTGACAGAGTAGCCGCCTGCATCAAGCATTTTGCCGCATACAGTGCGTGCGAAGGCGGAAGAGATTACGACAACGCCGAGGTTTCTGAGCATACCTTGCGTGAATATTATCTGCCTGCATACAAGGCGGCGATAGATGCAAATGTCGAGCTTGCAATGACGTCGTTCAACTCCCTAAACGGTGTTCCCTCCTCCGCAAACAAAGCTCTCGTAGACGGCATATTGCGTAAAGAATGGGGATTTGACGGAATAGTTATCTCCGACTACGGCGCCCTGCGTGAGCTGATGCCGCACGGTGTAAGTGAAAACGAAAAAGAAAGTGCACAAAAAGCACTTGATGCAACTACGGATATAGAAATGATGACCGCCTGCTTCGTAAAATACGGCAAAGAGCTTATTGACGAAGGCAAAATAACGCTTGAGCAGGTAGATACTGCCGTAATGAGAATATTAAAGCTTAAAGAAAAGCTCGGACTTTTCGACGATCCTTTCCGTTCATCCTCTCCCGAAGAAGAAAAACGTCTGTTCTTATGCAAAGAACACAGAGATTTAGCAAAGCTTGCGGCTCAAAAAAGTGCCGTTTTGCTTAAAAACGACGGTGTTTTGCCGTTTGACGGCACGGTAAAAAAGGTCGCCGTAATAGGTCCTTTCGCAAACAGAGGAATGATCGGTGCATGGTACTGCAACGGTCGTGAAGACGAGGCTGTCAGCGTTTTTGAAGGAATAAAAAAAGAGCGTCCCGACGCTGTTTTCTCCATCGGCTGTAACGGAGGACTGAAAGAAAGCTCAACAGAAGCAAAAGAAAGCATTGAAAAAGCAGTACAGCTTGCAAAAGATTCCGATGCCGTTATAATATGTGCAGGTGAGGCAAACGACGTAAGCGGTGAAGCACACTCACGTGCAAGACTTTCGTTAAGCGATGCACAAACCCAGCTTATAAAAGAAGTATGCAAAGTAAACAAAAAGACTGTTCTTTTACTGTTCTGCGGAAGACCGCTGGCACTTGAAAACATAAACGATATATCCCCTTGTACGGTCGTTTTCTGGCAGCCGGGTACTGAAGGCGGTACGGCGATATCCGAGCTTATTTTCGGCAAAGCAAACTTTGAAGGAAAGCTTCCGATGTGCTTTCCCTATGAAGGTCAATGCCCCGTTTATTACAATTATCTGCGTACGGGAAGACCTCACAATCCCTACGGCAGATACTGCGTAAGATATGAAGATATACCGTATTATCCTCTTTACTCCTTCGGTTACGGACTTTCGTACACGTCGTTTGAAATATCGGAACCTGTTTTATCCTCCGACACAATGACAAACTCGGAAGAAATAACCGTATCCGTAAACATCAAAAACACGGGCAAATACACGGGCACTGAAACACTTCAGATGTACATAAACGACGTTTCGGCATCCGTCTGCCGTCCCGTAAAGGAACTTAAAGGGTATAAAAAAATCACCCTTGCACCGAATGAAGAAGCAAAGGCAGAATTTAAAATAACGGAAGACGAGCTTAAATTCCATACGCAAAGCGGTAAATTTGAAGCGGAAAAAGGACTTTTCAAAGTCTTCATCGGTACAAGCTCACTTGTAAACGATTTTAAAGAATTCAGACTTGTATAGTCATAACCACCGGCTAAGCCGGTGGCTTGCTCAGCCCTATAAGGGCATGTTACTGGCGGGGCTGAAAGCCCACCGAAAGATCTGCCAACCG
>JAZOSS010000018.1:0-2324 GCA_045657205.1 Eubacteriales bacterium | reverse complement strand
AAGCGGTAGGCGCGGCATTTTGTCGGAGCTTACCGTTATTTTTTTGGAGGATATATGAAAAACTCAACAAGAAGGCTTTGCGAAAGCGGAATATTTATTGCACTTGCAACAGTTCTTTCGGTACTGAAATTATTTGAATTTTCGTTTGGCGGAAGCATAACCGTTTTAAGTATGTTACCCATCGTTATTTTATCGTACAGATACGGTGTAAAATGGGGGCTTACGTGCGGATTTTTTTACAGCATCGTCCAAATGCTTTTAGGTGTAAACACAATTTCTGTATTTGTTTTACCGGGTGAAAGCCAGATGGTATGGTGGCGCATCGTGCTTATGTGCTTGCTTGACTACGTTTTGGCGTATACCGCTTTGGGACTCGGCGGTGTTTTTTCAAATAAATCTCCTAAAAAAGCACTTATTTACGGAAGCATTCTATCACTTTCCGTGTGTTACTTATTTCACGTTTTATCGGGTGCCGTTTTCTTCGGCACTTATGCTTACTGGTTTTTCGGCGAAGTTATGACCGGGGCAATAGGTACGGGAATTCTTGAAAGATTTACAGGTGCACCTCTTTATCTTTTGTATTCATTTATCTACAACGGATGCTATATGATACCCGAAATAATACTTACAACACTCGGTGCGCTCGCTGTATCATCCTTACCTATGATAAACAACAAAAAAATCAAATAAGCATTAAAATATCCCGACAGAATAATCTGTCGGGACTTTTATCTTAAACTATAAGAACTCGTATATCTGAAAAATCAAGTTTTTCGAGTGATGATCTTTTCACAAGGAAACAAAGCTCGCTTCCCTTTTCAAACGTAAAGGAAATATTTTCATCTTCGTATTCTTTGAAGGAAGCCAGAACGACCATTTCGTCATCACTTTTTTCCTCGTCAAATTCAAATTCCTCGAAATTATCAAATTCTTCTAATTCTTCTTCAAGCTCATCAGTTCCGTCGGCATTTTCGGAAATATCATCATATTCCGTTGAAATACTTACGTTATATTCGCCGTCCGTTATTTCAAGTATAACAGCGGGAGGTAACAAATCTTCACCGTCTGAATCGACCAAACGAAACGTTGTGAGTTTATCTTCCTCTTCATCAAACCAAAAGATCTTCGCAGCATCTTTTATATTCGGTGTAGCAGGCTGTTCTGCAATATTATAAAAGAAATACAGAATGCCGCTCGGAGGGATGAATTCACTTTTTATGTCCTTGCAGTTAATTTGGCACAAAAAAGCCATATCTATCTCATCGCCGTAACGCGTTGTAGCGGTAGGCCATTCAAAGTATTCCGGCACGTCAGGTGAGCCGAACATATGCGTTGTTCCTGCTTTTAACTGCCCTTTTTTATCTGAAGCTGAAAAATTTATCATAAACGACTTCCTTTCGATTTATAAATACAGTTTAAAATTACATTTGCGGTGCATATTATATCACGCATTTAATAAAAAGTCAACAAAAAATTTCACTGATAATATTGAATATAAAAGCTGAATAAGCTAAAATTATCGAACATACATTGAAAGGAGCAATCAAATGGCAAAAGTTGATTTTTTCGACAAAACGAATACCTCTCCAAAAAATTTTAAAAAAATCATAATAGTGTTAGCAGTTATCGTTTTTGCCGCTATTCTCATATTTACGTCTTATTACACCGTGGATGATAAACAACAAGCTGTAATAACTACGTTTGGAAAGGTGACGTCAGTTACCGATGCAGGTATACATTTCAAAATCCCCTTCGGAATACAGAAAGCGCATATCGTTGATGTCAACATTTCAAGAAAACTGGAAATAGGCTACAGAAGCGATACTGTAGATCCTACCGTTATTCAGACAGTTGAAAAAGAAAGCAAGATGATAACGGGTGATATGAACATTGTAAACGTAGATTTCTTCGTTGAATACAAAGTATCCGATCCCGTGAAGTTCTTATTTAGCTCAAAAGATCCCGAAATTATACTTAAAAACCTTGTGCAAAGCCAGATACGAAACGTTATCGGTTCAGCCAAGGCGGACGACGTACTTACATCAAGCAAAGCTACCTTACAGCAGGAAATAAAATCTCTTACCCTCAAAGAACTTGAATCGTACGATATAGGACTTATCGTAACCGACGTAAGAATACAGGATGCAGAGCTTCCCACGGATGCTGTAAACGAAGCTTACAAGGATGTTGTAAACGCATACCAGGGTATGGAAGCCGCTATAAATCTTGCGGAAGCTTACAAAAATTCGGAAATTCCCAAAATGGAAGCGGAAATTGATAAAATAAAGAAGGAAGCCGAAGTTAAAAAGCAGGAAAGAATAAAC
>JAZOSS010000017.1:0-10885 GCA_045657205.1 Eubacteriales bacterium | reverse complement strand
TGCTTGACATTTTCGAATCCCGTGCTATAATAAGCGTGTTCGGTTCGAGACGCCGGTATAGCTCAGTTGGTAGAGCAACTGATTTGTAATCAGTAGGTCGGGGGTTCGAGTCCGTCTACCGGCTCCAAATCGAGCCAAATTAAATATGGGGGAGTTCCCGAGTGGCCAAAGGGGACAGACTGTAAATCTGCTGCGTATCGCTTCGATGGTTCGAATCCGTCCTCCCCCACCAGAAAAAAGACCTTGTCGAAAGACAAGGTCTTTTTTCAACTAAGTGTGCCTTGCGGCACGATAAGCACACCTTCGGTGCGTGAAGTATGCCTTCGGCAAGTGAAGTGCCTGCGGGCGTGAGTGGCACACTTAACTTCACATTGTGCGTAGAACAATACTTCACAGTGGCTTGCCGCTGCTTCACTTAGGCATTGCCTAAACTTCACTAAATATTGAAAAAACTATAATTTATGATATAATCAGTTTGATTGGAGGTGCCATTATGTCTGAAAGTAAATTGCGAACACAATCTATGGATTTTGCAGTATCCATTATTAACCTCATTAAATATTTAAAAGAAAAAAGAGAGTCTATCATTTCTAATCAAATTGGAAGAAGTGGTACATCGATAGGCGCTAATATCCGCGAAGCGCAATACGCTCATGGCAAAGCAGATTTTATTGCAAAACTTCAAATCGCGCTCAAAGAAGCAAACGAAACCGGATATTGGTTAGAACTGTTGTTCAAAACCAACTATATATCCGAAGAAGAATATAAATCTCTTGACTCCACTTGCACAAGCATTCGTGTTATGCTCATCTCCTCTATCAACACCGCAAAAGAGAACAGCAAATGATAGATATATCAAATTGGCTAAATTCCTTATACATCACGGCTGTGTTCACAATATGCTCCGCGAAAAAGCGTTGATATTTTGCGTGGATTGTATAAATCCGCTTCTTTTGTTATACAGACTATCGCATTCAAACAAACCGGAAACTACAGTAAACAACAAAACAAACTGCAACTTTTGGTAACATCTGATGAAAAGGTAATTATAGATGCCTTTGCATATCTTAAAAACGGCGGCAATGTCGATTTTAGCAAGATGTCCGAATGATTGTTTCATATTGCGTAGCAATATTTCACTTGATGACGTTTCACTTCCGCAGGGGCGGAGAAGTGATTGAATGTAAATTTTTAGTTTGAATAAATAAACCTGCCGTAAGGTTCTCCCCTACGGCAGGTTATTTTTATATCTTTGCAAGAAGCTCGCTCAATGCCAAAAGAACGAGAGCGAATAGCGCTATGCACATTCCGACAGCACGGCGGCCGCTTACTTTTTCACGGAACAGCGTCATTGCAACCACAACGGAAAGCATTGTAGTTCCTCCGTTTTGTATCGGGAAGAGAAACGCACTCGGAAGAACGCCCGACAAAAAGAGGTTGACTTTGTTCAAGAACGCTATGAATATACCGCATACAACCGTCATCATAATGAGCTTTTTGCCGTTTACTTCAGCAGGGGCAGCGTTGCTTGCCTGTGCTTTTTTCTTCGTTAAAAGGAAGCAGATGGCGCACATGATGGATGCTGATATAAATGCAATAGTGAGAAACGCACCTGTCTGGGATGCATAATCGGATTTTTGCTGAACTTTCTGCATAATGCCGATAGATCCCATAAACAGAAATGCAAAGAAGCAGAGAAGGAGCCATTTGACGCTTTTTGATTTACCGTCCGCTTTCTTTTCCGTTGAGAAGTAAGCGGCAACTATCATAAGGAGCGTACCTATTACCTTCCATATCGACAAAGGCTCATCCCATATGATAAAGCCTGAAAATGCGGGAAGTATCATAGACGACGTTATAAGCAGGATAGTAAACGACATAGGTCCGCAGTTCAAAGCGTTCATCTTGAAAACACCGCTGAGCGCGGTAACGATACCGAACGCCACGCCGAACAGCACTGTGAACAGCGATGCGCTGAAGCCCGAATAGATACCGATGATTGCAAGAATTACGGATGCTACGGAGTAGATGCACATATTTATTTTATATGTATCGGATTGTGAACGTACGGCTTTTTTGCCAAAGTAGTTGTAAAACGAGGAATATGCAACGTTTGCACATACCGACAGAGCTAAAAGAAAGTAATTCATTTTTATCACGACCTGTAATTTTATTTATTCAATTATTTTATTATATCTCCCACACCGCCAAGAATATATTTGGGACGGTACGGGAACATATTTACCTCTTCTCTTGAGGTGACACCCGACAAAACGAGGACGGTATCAAGTTCACTTTCGATTCCGGATATTATATCCGTGTCCATTCTGTCACCGATGATAGCTGTGTCTTCTCTTGAACAGTCTATCTTTTTGAGTGCATGGCGCATTATAAGCGGATTGGGCTTTCCTATATAGTAAGCCTTTTTGCCCGTTGTAAGCTCAATAGGGGAAATAAGAGCGCGGCAGGCAGGTATTATACCGTTTTCGCCGGGTGCTGTCAAGTCCGTGTTCGTTCCGATAAGCTTTGCGCCTTTTTGTATAAGCTTTACTGCGTGCTCAATCTTTTCATAGTTAAATGAACGTGTTTCACCGAATACGACGTAATCGGGGTTCTGGTCGTTCATTGAAAAACCTGCATCGTAAAGAGCGTTCAAAAGTCCCGGTTCGCCTATTGCGTAGACGCTTCCGCCGGGGCACTGTGTCTGAAGAAACGATGCCGTTGCAAGTGCGGAGGTGTAGAAGTTGTCGGGCGATACTTTAAGCCCCATTCTTTCAAGCTTTTGTGCAAGCTCTCTCGGTGAGCGCTCGCTTGAGTTCGTAAGAAAGAGGAATTTCTTTCCCGACTCTATAAGCCAGTTGACAAAGTCCTGGACGTCGGGTAAAAGTTTGTTGCCGTGGTATATAACGCCGTCCATATCGCAAATAAATGCTTTTTTGTTTTTTAAATTTTCAATACCTGTGTTCAATTTATTATTCTCCTGTTATTTGTATTTCGGTAAACTTATGTTTTCAAGACGGAAATCCGTGCAGATATATTCGTATATGTCGCTTTCACCGTTTTCCGTTCCTTCAAGACGGTATTTCATACATATTCCCGTTTCGTCGTCAATTGCATAGGTGTAGTTGTATCGTGAACCTTCGCTTGCCACTGTATAATAATATTCGGTGCAGGTTCTTTCACAAACGGTGATCTTAGTACCTTTTGTCATTGAAGCGAAATCTTGCTCGTGTGCGTAACAAAACGAGCTGAATGTTGAAATGTACTGATTAATATGTCCGTCTGCAAGGCTTTGAAGATCTTCGGATAAAACGAATACACCGTCTTGATCTTTTGTGTACGTTGAATATCCGTTTGACGTTTTCAAAAACATCATTTCACTGTCATTTGAACGGATATAAACGCCCTTGTCGGTTCTGATAATTCCCATTACCGATGAGCCGAAATCGTACGTTATAAGGCACGTGGTGGGAAAACCTTCGTGTATTTCGATGTTGTCGTATACCGACGTATTTATATCTGGCGCGATGCTGTCAGCGTTCGTTGCCTTTACCGTTTCAATGGTATCGGATGCTTCGGCACTGTCTGAAGTATTCCCGTTGCACGAAAAAAGAACGAAAGAGCAAAGACAAAGCAAAGCTATAACTGATATTCTTTTCATACAGGCTTTCCCCCTTCTGCAATCTTGTTTATCTTTCTGAAAATAAACAGCTTGCTGAAGATGTAGTTGAGTATTATAACGACAACGCCTGCTGCGATCTTTATTACACCCTGACCGAATCCAAGCCAGGTTACGAATATCAAGAACATTATTTCTTCAATGGCAAGAGAAAAAAGTCTTGCGGCAGTAAATGAGATTATCTCGTGCACAAGCACATCTTTTTTAAAGCTTTTGCTTTTAAACACCCAAAGCTTGTTTGTTATATAAGCAAATACGACGGCAAATATCCACGATATGAAAACGATAAGCAACGCATTCATATCTGTCATGTATTCAAGCGTGAAGTGAACTGCAAAGTTTATAAGTGTGGTCGCAACACCGACTATCAGATAAACTATTATTTCTCTGTGCTTCACCAAAAGGGCATTGATCTTCTTGAAAAAGCATACATATATTACAGCACAAAGAACTAAAGCAGCGAGTGCGGCAAACAAGATCGGTTTGATATTGGCAATTCCCCAATCTATAAGGCGTACTATGTCAGAGTCGGAAGCCGGGGCGGAAGCGTTTAAAAATATCACTCTTTTATATCCTCCATTATCTTAAAAAATTCTTCTTTTGTAAAAAGCAGATTTACAGCTTCAAGTAATGCGTTTGCAGACATTTCAGGCGGCAGAGAAGCGCGGATGCAGAACTGCTTTCTTAAATACGAAGCACGGTCTGTTCCCGAAAGACCAAGCGTAAAAAAGTCTGTTTTTGTAAGTGAAAGCTTGTTTTTTATATCACCGCAGTACGGTGACAGAGCATTATGCAAAAGCTCGGCTGCCATTCCTTCGACACCGAGAGTGCCTTCCTTTGACGGCTTTTCCTTACGCTTTTCCTTGCCCTTTATTTTCGGTATGTATAAGTTTACCGTCTTTTCGGCAGGGATGATACCTTTTATAAAATTTCTTATAACGAGTCCTGCACCGTCGCTGTCGGTTATCACGATTATCTTTTCTTCTTTGGCAAGTCTGCGAAGCAGGGAGGCTTTTTCCTCATTTTTGAATATTCCGAAGCCGTCTGTCGTTATTATCGTTCCGTCGATCACTGAGGAAAGCTTTATTTTATCGTACTTGCCTTCACAAATGACGGGATATTTTATCTTGAGTTTTTCCATATTACAAGCTTGTTATCAGCGTTAAAAGCGCACCTTTCGGATCTTTTCCCGTGCTTTTTACGTAAACGTCAGTTTCTCTGCATTTTTTTAGCAGTTCGGAAATGTACGCATCGGGAATTGAAAACAGCGACTGCGTTCTTACCTTTACCGCATACTCGTGCATATTGAGCTTTGATGCGATCTCGGCAGGCTTAAGCCCCGAACGCATTGCGGATTTTATGCGGTACAGCTTTTCAACCTCGGAGGTTATCTCGGCTATCAGCATCATAGGATCTCCGCCTTTTTTTAAAGCGTCGGTCGTGTAAGCAAGGACCGCTTCGGGATCTCTTTTCAGTATCTTATTTGATACGTAGAAGGCTTCAAATACGTTTGTTTTTCCCGTTATGCGTTCGATAAGCTCGTTCGTTACCTCATCAGTACCGGTCTGGCGTAAATAAGCGCATATTTTTGATATCTCGTTTGATATAACGCTCATATCGCACGCCGCTCTGTCAGCAATAAGCGATGCGGCATTCACAGATACGGAAAAGCCTTCGGAGATGAAATGCCTGTTTATCCATTTCAACAGCTTTTCCTTTGGAAGAAAATCAAAAAATACGGACGTTGAGGATTTTGACAGTTTTTGAAGCTTTGATTTTGTTTCCGTATCCGATGCGTCAAGCTGCGTTGCGTAAAGATATATGACGAATGTAACGTAGTCGTATTTTGATGCTTCACGTGAAAGCTCGCAAAGAATGTCAACGGGGGCTTTTCCGCCTTTTTTCAGATCCGCACCGTACAGTATCACGAGCCGTCTGTCCGAAAACTGCGGAGGTGTTGAAAGCGCAACTGATATATCTTCTTTTTGATCGAGAGAATCAAACGTGTTTATGTTGAAATCGCGGAGATCTTCGTCGGGACATACGTGCTTTTTGATATCGGCAAGAAACGCTCTTTTGAGATATTCTTCACCGCCCCAAAGCAGATATGCACCCTGCATTGTGCCCGAAAGCAGTTCTTTTGTTTGTTTCATAACGTCCGTTTTAACAGCCATGGACACACCTCCGCATAAAGATACATTGTAATTGTAACACGCATATTTGAATTTTATTTAAATTTAATTATAATTTTATACAAATTATGGAGTAATTGCTTTTATGCCGAATGGAAACTCGTTCGTCTTATTTTTGATACTCACAACCGTTTTTTTAAACGGTGCAACGGATGCGGTGAATTCAATAGCGTCGTGCGTGGGGACGAAATGTATGAAAATGTCAAGCGCAACAGTTATGTCAGCGGTTTTTAATTGCCTCGGTGTCATTGTAATGGGGCGTTATTTCACATCTGTGGCGCATACCTTCGGTACACTTGTCAGCTTTTCGGATGATAGCACTGCAAAAACTGCACTTTGTGCCTCTGTTATCTGTGTCATACTGTGGGCGTGTATCACTTGGGCATTCGGTATTCCCACAAGTGAAAGCCACGCTTTGACAGCATCTCTCGTCGGCTCGGCTCTTGCAGTAAATGCAGGTGCGTTTGTAGATACTTCAGGAATTTTAAAGGTGCTTTGCGGACTTGTTATTTCAACGCTTGCAGGCGGACTTTTGGGCTTTTTGGTATCACGTTTCGTACACGGATATACCGGCAATACGTCGGAAAGATTTTTTAAAAAAGCGCAGATATTCGGAGCGTGCTGTTCATCCTTTATGCACGGAGGGCAGGACGGGTTGAAATTTGCAGGACTTTTGATGATATCATCGGGCAGTATATCACACGGCACGGGCGTTTTTCTGATAGGCTTGATAATGTTTCTCGGCACTTGGGCAGGAGGAAAAAAGATAGTGCGCTCTGTCGGTGAACAGATGGTGACACTCGATAAAAAAGACGGTTTTTCAGCCGATATCGCAAGTGCCGTATGCCTTTTTATAGGCAGTATAAGCGGCGGTATACCGATGAGCACGACACACACGAAAACCTCGGCACTTCTCGGTGCGGGCAAAGCGTGCGGCGGTGCGGTTGACCGTAAGACCGTATCAAACATAATCCTTGCCTGGGTGTGTACTTTTCCTGCGTGCGGTGTGCTTGCGTATCTTATAACGAAAATTATGATATAAAAAAATCTGCCGCGATGTAAAAGTAACATCGTGACAGATGAAAAATTATTTTATTCCGCCTTCGAAGCCTACGACAAGACCGCCGCGCTCGGCGTAAAATCCGCAAAGTCCTCCGACAGATCTTATTTGAATTTCCGCATTTTTGAATTTTTCTTTTATCATTTTTTCAAGAGCTTTTGCCGCTTCTTCGTTTTCACAGTGATGTATGAACGCTTTTCCGCTGAACTGTGATTTTTCCATATTTTCAACTATATCGGAGAGCATTTTTTTGCTCCCCTTTGATTTGTTCGTCATTTCAAGTGTGCCTTCGTTGCTTGCCTTACCGACGACTCTTATACCGATAAGCCCTGCAAACTTTGCCACAAGCGGACTTATTCTGCCGTTGTTTGCAAGGTTTCGCATTGATTCAAGTGCAAAAATAAGATGTGTTCTTTTCTGATAGTCAATTATTTTTGACTTGATTTCTTCAAAGCTCCTGCCGGCCTTTATAAGCTCGCACAGCTTTTCTATTATCAGCGATGATTCGGGACCCGTCGAAAGGGAATCAATGACGTATACGTTGCGGCCTTCGTTTTCTTTCATATATTCTTCGGCTGCAGATACGGCTGAAGAGTAGCTTCCCGAAAGTGAGCTTGATATCGTTATACAGAATATGTTTTCGTAATCTTCAAATGAATTCTTCCATTCCGAAATGTTGGGACATGCCGAATGTGATTTTCCTTTATAGCTTTCAAGATATGAAAGCATATCGGAAAGGACGAGTGTTTCATCATCTGTGAATTCCTTTTCAGCGGTACTTATTTTAAGCGGTACGGAGGAAAAGGGAATATCGGATATTGTACGAAGATCCGACGAAGAATCGCTTACTATTTTAAAACTTGACATTATTCATTCTCCGAAATTAGATTATCTGTTTTTCAAAACCACGTTGATTATATCAGTTTCCAAACTGTATGTCAAGTGGTTTTTTAAAAATTATTGACAAACGCAGATATTTGCTGTAAAATGATAACATAATGAATAATTGGGGGTTCTATGAAAAAATACGAGGCGATACTGTTTGACCTTGACGGCACTCTGCTGCCTATGGATATGGATACGTTTTCTAAAGGATATTTACACAGCCTTGCAGGCGAGGTCGAAAAGTACGGCTACAAGGAAGAAACACTTCTGCCCGCTATGTGGCGAGGTGTTGCGGCAATGGTGAAAAACGACGGTAAAAGAACGAATTACGACGTGTTCTGGGACACGTTTGCATCCGTACTCGGTGAAAAAACTTTATCCGATATACCGCATTTTGATGCGTATTACGGCGGAAAATTCAACGAAGCCGTAAAGTTTACCTCTCCTACACCGTACGCAAAAAAGGTCGTCGAGCTTGCAAAAACGTGTGCGGATAAAATAATATTGGCAACGAACCCTATGTTTCCGACTGTTGCCGTTGAAGCACGGCTAAGCTGGACAGGACTTTCGTGCCGTGATTTCGATTATGCGACGGATTATTCAAACTCGTCGTATTGTAAACCCAATCCGCGTTATTACACTGAAATAATGAAAAAAATGAATCTCGATGCAAAAAATTGCCTTATGATAGGCAACAACGCGCAGGAGGATGCGGAAGCATCCATCAAAGCAGGACTTTCCGCTTTCTTGCTTACCGAATGTCTTATATGCGAAAGCGGTATGCCCGAATGCCCGATGGGTGATTTTGATGCACTTGTGGAATTTTTGAAAAATTAAGGGGAAAAATATGAAAAAATTAGCTTTCGGCCTTATGCGGCTTCCTATGACGGACGACGGAAAAGAAATAGACATATCGCGTGTGTGCGGTATGACAGATACGTTCATATCAAACGGATTTACTTATTTTGATACAGCAGCACCCTATCACGGCGGAAAAAGCGAGGAGATATTCAAGCTTGCCGTATCGCAAAGATATCCTCGCGATGCGTACACCGTAACGGATAAATTAAGTCTTTTTATGATAGAAAAGGCAGAGGATATGCAAAGCTTTTTCGATTCTCAGCTTGAAAAGCTCGGCGTTGATTATATCGACCTTTATCTTGTACATTCGCTTTCGGAGAAGTCTTACGAGAAGGCTCAGCAGTTCGGTGCGTTTGAATTTGCACAGAAGCTTAAAGCAGAGGGCCGTGTAAAGCACGTGGGATTTTCTTTCCACGATACAGCAGAGGTGCTTGACAAGATACTTACAGAACATCCCGAGGCTGAATGTGTACAGCTTCAGATAAACTATCTTGACTGGGAAGATGACGGTGTACAGTCGCGTAAGTGCTATGAGGTCGCAAGAAAGCACGGAAAACCCATACTCGTTATGGAACCCGTAAAGGGCGGTGCGCTTGTTGATATATCAAACGAAGCAAAACAGCTTATGAAACAAAGAGAACCGTCGCTTTCCATTCCCTCGTGGGCAATACGCTTTGCGGCATCGCTTGACGGCGTTGAAATGGTTCTGTCGGGTATGAGCGACGAAGAACAAATGGCTGATAACATAAGCTATATGAAGGATCTCAAACCGCTTACTGACGAGGATTTTGATCTCGTGTTGAAATGTGCCGAGATAGTCCGTAACGATATAACGATAAAATGTACGGCGTGCCGTTACTGTGTTGATGACTGCCCGATGAATATCGCAATTCCCGAATATTTCAGAATATACAACGATTACAAACGCTTCGGAATACCTAAGGCGAATATGCACAAAGGACAGTACAATGCGCTTTTGAAGGAACATGGGGCGGCATCCGCCTGCATCGAATGCGGAATGTGTGAAGAACACTGCCCGCAAAAACTCCCCATAAGAGAATTGCTTAAATCTGTATCAGATATGCTTGATTAAGGAGGAAAATTATGAAATTTACAATGTTTGAAAAACAGACGCACAGCGTAAAAATAAAGACGGCAACAGTCATTGCATCGGTTATACTTGCAGTTGCACTTCCATGGATGTTCCACGCATTGGGCAGAGTTTTGAATATAGGCACTTCGGCAGGAGAAATATTTTTGCCCATGCACTTTCCCGTTATGCTTGCAGGATTTCTTGCAGGACCTGCCGCAGGACTTACAGCAGGTATCCTTTCACCCGTCATAAGCTTTATGATAACGGGTATGCCCGCGTCGCTGATGCTTCCGTTCATTGTTATTGAGCTTGCAGTTTACGGTGCGGTATCGGGTGTTGTATCAAACGTACGTATGAACGGTACGCTGAAGGTTCTGGCTGTTCAGACAGCAGGCAGAGCGATAAGAGCCGCTGTGATACTTTTTGCCGTATACGCTTTGTCATCAAAGGTAAATGCACACATCATATACACAAGTATTATAACGGGTATTCCGGGTATTGCTTTACAGCTTCTTATAATACCTCAACTCGTTAAAAAGATGAAAAATGAATAACGACCTTCAAAAAGCAAAAGAGCTGCTAAAAGAGGGGTATACGTTTTCAGCCGTTAAGGGCGATGATAAAAAAACAAGCAACGAAAGAGGGGTAAAACCCTTGCTTTCATTGCTTGATGAAGGTGTTACGCTTTCGGGATTTTCCGCAGCGGATAAAGTCGTGGGAAAAGGTGCGGCACACCTTTATATATTGCTTGACGTGCGGTGCATTTATGCGCATACGGTAAGTGTTCCTGCATACGAGCTTTTGAAAAGCCACGGAATACAGGTTGAATATTCAACCTTGACCGACGGTATAAGAAACAGAAAAAACACGGGAATGTGCCCTGTTGAAAGTGCAACGCTTGATATAGACGACAGCGGATACGCACTTGAAGTGATAAGAAAAACTCTCAAAGCTTTATAGTATATTTTTGATTTCACAAAGATCGTAAACCGTACAGTCGGGGATGATATCTCCGCTGTGCGGTTTTCTTTGACGGTTGAACCATACGGTACGTATGCCGTAATTTTTACCGCCTGCTATATCGGCTGTCAAGGAGTCACCGATAATTACCGTAT